>NZ_DYXC01000093.1 GCF_020742345.1 Enteractinococcus helveticum
CCCAGCCCGGTGAACGCTGGATGCTATGCTCCGACGGCCTCAACGCCGTGGTCGATGACGGGACCATCCAACGCCTGATGAGTGCGGATAAACCGCTGGAAGAGATCTGCCGCGACCTGGTCGATGAGACCCTGGCACGTGGTGCCCCGGATAACGTCACGATCGTGGTCTTTGAAACCGCCGAAGCCGAAGTCACCGTCGATGACGACCCCAAGACCGATGAGCTCACCGAATCGGCGCTACAAGTCTCGAATGCCACCAACAGCGAACCAGTCTCTGCGGCACTACTGCGCGCCGACCTCGGATCGCGTCCTCACCTACTGGTCGGGGCTGCCGAACTTGCCACCGATACCGATCAGATCCCCATCGTCACCCGGTCATCTTCCCAAAAGCGTGCCGCAGCCCTCCTACACGGAGCATCCGAAGCCACCCCAGTCCCCCAGGCTCAAGGTGCTGCCGAACTTGAAGAAGATGCGGTGCCATCCGAACGTCGCTCCTGGCCACTGCTAACCATGGTCGGGGTGTTTTTAATCCTATTTGCGACGTCGTTAGCTGTGGGCTTCCTGTGGATTCGCGGACAATACTATGTCGGAACCGCGGATGACCACGTCGCAATTTTCCAGGGCGTACCGCAATCATTTGGCCCGCTTGAACTGTCTTCGGTTGAAGAATCAACAGAGATCCCGCTGTCGCGTTTACCCGGATACAGCCGTCAGCGTATTGAGGCCGGATTACCGGCCCAAGACCTGAACCATGCCCACGAAATCTTGGTAGATTTGGAAGCCGCGCTGATCCCCGAGGCCCCGCCGGTCTCACCATCCGATCCGCCCGATGATTCCATCCCCTTGGCCGCCAACGGCGTAACCGCATCCGCCTCAATAGCCGGAGCCACCGCCGGCGCAACAGGAGGCAACCCCTAATGACAAACACTATCGACTCCGTCGAAACCGACCGGCCGATCAAAAAGCCACTGCGCATCACCGAAATCTTCCTGATGGTAATGGCCGTGGCGATCGGTTCGGGTGCCTACATGCTTTCCGGGCTGGGCATGGATCAGACCCTGGACAGTCAATACTGGGTGCAGCTGGGTGTCATGTTTGCCCTGGCCATTGCCTTCCATATTGTGCTGCGGTTGCGCGCACCATTTGCCGACCAGTACATTCTGCCGCTAGCCCTGACCCTCAACGGGCTGGGTCTGGCCATGATTCACCGGCTGGATCTGGTCCCGCCGGGTACGAATCTGGCCAATAACCAGCTGCTATGGACAGCACTGTCGATCATTATTTCCATGGCCATCGTCTGGTTGATCATCGACTACCGTCACATGCGCCGGTTCACCTACGTGTGGTTGTTGGCGTCAGCCATCCTGCTGATCCTGCCGTTTCTGCCATTTATCGGCACGGAAATCTACGGTGCCCGGATTTGGGTCAACCTCGGTATCGGTTCCTTCCAGCCCGGTGAAGTCGCCAAACTGACCCTGGCCATTTTCTTTGCCTCATATTTGAGCGCCAACCGCGATCTGATCCTGCTGGCCGGCCGCAAACTTGGTCCGCTGACCTTCCCTCGCGCCCAAGACCTCGGACCATTAGTTGTCGCCTGGCTCGTGGCTATGGGGGTGCTGGTCTTCCAACGCGACCTCGGCTCAGCCGTCTTATTCTTCGGACTGTTCATGTCCATGATCTACCTGGCTACCTCGCGGCTATCCTGGATCATCCTGGGTCTGGTCGCCGTCGGCGCCGGTGGCATCATCGCCGTCAACCTGTTCCCGCACGTCCAAGCACGTATCGACGGCTGGCTCAATGCTTTCGACATGGACATGATCTACGCCGAACACGGCTCCCACCAGGTCGTCCAGGGACTCTTCGGCCTCGCCTCGGGCGGGCTATTTGGGTCCGGTCTTGGAGAAGGCCGGCCCGATCTAGTATTCGCGGCCAACTCGGATATGATCATCGCGTCATTTGGGGAAGAACTCGGCCTGGTCGGTCTGGCTGCGATCCTGCTGATCTTCTTCATACTCGTGACCCGCATTATGCGCATCGGCCTGTCAGCTCGCGATGCCTTCGGCAAATTATTGGCCGCCGGACTAGGTTGTGCCATGGCCATTCAGCTGTTCGTCGTTGTCGGTGGCGTGCTGCGCGTCATCCCACTAACCGGGCTGACGACGCCGTTCATGGCCGCCGGCGGGTCCTCGCTGTTAGCAAACTGGATGATTATCGGACTCGTGTTGTTAATTTCGCACACCGCCAACCGACCCATGGTGGCAGGCCCCATGGTCAATGCCTCCGGTGTTGGATCCGGTGCCGCGGTTCCGGGACAACCAGTAGAGGCGGGTGAACGCTAGTGAATGAATCCATTCGATACGCCTGGTACGGCGTCGTCGTGGCCTTCCTCGTGCTCATTGGTGCGGCAAGCTATGTTCAAGTCATCGGCGCCGATGATCTACGCAGCCACGAGGCCAACTCGCGCGAACTCTATAAACAGTTCGGTGGCCCGCGCGGTCCGATTCTGGTGGGTGGCGAACCGATTGCCGAATCCGTGCCCAGTGATTCCTCAAGTTTTGATTACCAGCGGGTCTATCACGACCCTGAACTGTATTCCGGGCTGACCGGGTTTTATTCGCTGGCCTATGGCCAGACCGGGCTGGAACAACGGCTCAACGGGTGGTTATCCGGTACCGCCGATGACCTGTTTATTGAACGCATCCGTCAAACCCTGACCGGTGCGGAAAATCCCGGAGCGTCCGTTGAATTGACAATCGACCCAGACGTCCAGCGCGCTGCCTACTCGGCGCTGCCCGAGGGTATGGTGGCGTCCGTGGTGGTCTCTGAACCAGATACCGGACGCATCCTGGCCATGGCCTCGCGCCCGAACTATGACACGAACTTGCTGGCCGTGCACTCGACGTCGCAGGCTTCCGAAAACATGGACGAGATTGTCGACTCCGGGGTCTCCCCGTATGAAAACCGGCCAACCGCCGACCGAACCGAACCGGGCTCCACCTTCAAGCTCATTGATACCATCGCAATGCTGGAATCCGGAGAGTACTCCCCCGAGGACAGTATTTCGTTCCCCGACGTGCTGGAACTGCCACAGTCTGGCACTCCGATTCGCAACTTCGAAGGCGGGATCTGTGACGGTCGGGGTTCGGCCGATTTAACCTGGATTTTTGCCCAATCCTGTAACACCCCGTTCGGGCAGGCCGCAATGGACCTGGGCCAAGACGCACTGTTAGATGTTGCCGAACGCTTCGGATTCAATGACAGCTCCATCAGCATCCCGCTGTCCGTAGCGCCGTCGAACTTCCCCGAAGAGGAAATGACACAGGCCAACCTGGCGCAGTCTTCCCTGGGCCAGTTCGATGTCCAAGCCACCGCGTTGCAAATGAATATGGTTGCGGCTGGTATTGCCAATGACGGCACCGTGATGCTGCCACAGCTGGTGGATACTGTGCGCGGTCCGGATCTCAACGTGTTAGAAGAACCGCAACCGGAAGTATATTCCGAAGCGATCACACCGGAGATTGCCGAACAGATGACCGGGATGATGCAGGAAGTCGTCCAGTCGGGTACCGCCATGCCGGCCCGCTCATCGATTCCTATTGCGGCCAAGACCGGGACGGGGCAGACCGGTACCGAGGGCAAAGTGAACTCGTGGATCACCGGTTTTGCACCGGCAGATGATCCGCAAGTGGCGGTCACATTGGTGTACCGCAATACTGACTATTCGGTGGGCAGCCAGCTCACCGCAACAAACCTGAAGAAAATCGTGGAGGCGGTGGTCGAACAGTGAGACCAATATCGGGAATGACGCTAGGTGGCCGATACGAACTGACTGATCGGATCGCTATTGGCGGCATGGGTGAAGTGTGGAAAGCACGCGACACCGTCCTGGGTCGGATCACCGCCATCAAGATTTTGAAGGAAGAATACACGGGTGATCCCAACTTCCTACGCCGTTTCCGGGCCGAAGCTCAGCACACCGCCCTGCTGAACCACCCTGGTGTGGCCAATGTTTTTGACTACGGTGAAGAAGAAGGCTCTGGCTATCTGGTAATGGAACTGGTACCGGGTGACCCGCTGAGTGCCATTTTGGACCGGGAAAAGGTCCTGTCGCCAGACCGCACCCTGTCGATTATTGCCCAGACAGCACGTGCCCTATCCGCCGCCCACGCACAAGGTCTTGTCCACCGCGACGTCAAACCCGGCAACCTCATAATCGATGCCAAAAACCGTGTCAAAGTTACCGACTTCGGTATCGCCCGCCTCGCCGATCAGGTTCCATTGACCGCCACCGGCCAGGTCATGGGCACCGCCCAGTACCTTGCCCCAGAACAAGCCACCGGCCAACAGGCCACCGGCGCCTCCGATATCTACTCACTGGGTATCATCGGCTACGAAAGCCTCGCCGGCCACCGCCCCTTCACCGGTGAGTCTCAAATCGCCATCGCCCTGGCCCAGGTCAACGACGATCCGCCACCGCTACCAGACTCCATACCCGAGCCAGTGCGTGCCTTGATCATGTCGATGCTGTCCAAGGAGCCAGAGGACCGCCCGGCCGACGCCGACAAACTGGCCACAGCAGCCGAGGCCCTGCGCCGCCAGGACACCCAGTCTGCAATCACCGCCGTGCCGGGCATGGTTCCGTTTATCACCTCGGGTGATTTTGATTCGGACGCCACCCAGCTGATCAACACCCAACAGTTCCAGGGTATGAACGACCCGGACGCCACGCAGGTCATCTCAGATGTACCCGCCGAAGGTACGCCCGTTTCGGATGCCACAGCTGCGTTGCCTGTCACCCCAACCGACGACAACGCGTTATCCGCACAATCCAACGGACTCGCCCCCAGTGCGCTACCCGAGGAAGGTACCGCCGAATTCGACGAATACGGCGACCAAGACAAGAAGAAACGCAGCCCGTGGTTCTGGCCGGTCATCGCCGTCGTCATTTTGGCTGTTCTGACCGGTATTGGCCTGTTGGTGGCCTCGTTGGGTTCAGATGAGGAACCGCAGCCCGAACCGACCGAGACTGTTGCCACCGTTTCGATCGACCCGGACGATTACTTGGGTCGGGATATTGATGAAGTTGCCGACGAGCTTGAAGAGTTGGGCTTTTCTGTTGAGCGTGTTGAGCGCGACGACGCAGAACCCGCCGGCACCGTGCTGGCATTGAACCCAACCGGTGAGGTCGAAGAAGGCTCCGAGATTCGTGTCAGCTACTCCAATGGCACCGGTGGTGAACCTGAGCCTGCCCCAGAGCCAACGTTCGAGCCAGAACAGCCCGATCCGCAACCAGAGCCCACACAGCAACAGCCTCAGCCGACCCAGCAGCCCACTACCCAGGCGCCACAACCACAGCCCACAACGCCAGATGTACAGCCGACGCCTACCCAAACGCCGGAAGAACCTGAACCACCGGCTGAATCACCAGAAGAACCAGCCACCGAAGAAACTCCGAGCCCAGAAACTGGAGCCGGAACGAACGGGAATACTGGTCAAGCAACTACCAGCGTCGCCGGAACTCCAACCAATCAAAGTTAACGAAATGAAAACTCACATGAAATCCACGCACCACATCCATTGGGCAGTCCATCCGCCCCTGACGAGTACGACGCG
>NZ_DYXC01000094.1 GCF_020742345.1 Enteractinococcus helveticum
AACGTCACCATTCCGGTCAATCCGCAGCTGGTTGCAGCATCCGCAGGAGATCAGCGTCGGATAAGCTCACCCTTCAACGTTGACGCATACGTTCTAACGGACGCAAAAAACTCCTGGCTAGTCGCGCTAAATAACAGCCGGTTCTCATACGCAGTTATGACAAGTTTGTCTTTGTAATGTTGTGGGCCACCGTGAGCCCAGCACGGATGGCACCTTCGATATGCCCGGCAAAGGCATCGGCGGTTTCGGTAGACGCCCAGTGAATGCGCTGGGCTGTGGGTTGCGAAAAAATCCGGTTTCCCATGCCGGTTCCACCCTGAACACTCCGTGGCGGAGTCGTATAACGTTCGGTGGCCCAATTCGTCACTGCCACGTGCTGCGGGTCGGCAGCGGCGGAACCGAAAATCCTCACTAATTGGTGAGCGAAGGCAGCAGCAATGTCGTCATTATTTGCTTGTGGCAGAGCCTGTGCTGGGGCGAATCCAAAGAGCGCCCCGGGACCATCGGCTGCGGGGCCGCTGTGATCGTGAAATTCGCGAAATGGTCCTCGATAACTGATAGCCGAACCAGCCAGTCGTTCTGCCCGCCAAAAGGGTTGTTCATAGACGGCCACAGCTTTGACCATGTCACCCATCCATACCGCAGTGGAGGTTGCAGCAGCGGCAATTTCCGGCGGTAAGCCGGGTGAAAATTCGATGCTGGCAACTGCCAGCGCAGGTGGCAGCGCGATAATGACCTGCCGGCTGGTCCACGCTTCTTCGGCTGTTTGGACGGTCACGCTGTCGCGGTCGTGGTGGATAGCCGTTACCGGACTGTTCAATAGCTGTTGAGTGGCATCAAGGTCTCGGGCCAGTGCGTGGGCGAGGCCTTGGGCTCCGTTCGTTAAACGCATAGCCGGGGCATCGATGGGGTTGCCGTGAAGACGCTGGGCTGGCCGCTCGGGCGGTTCAAACATTGCATCTCCGGCAAGCGCCTGAGCAAATGTGTCCACTTGGAGTTGGTCTGTGAGCTTGGCGATGAGTTGTTCGTTATGCCAAAACCACGTGGCGCCGAGATCGATTGTCATGCCGGCAACGTGTTGGCTCACGGCTCGTCCGCCAATCCGATCCCGCGCTTCTATGCAGACGACCCGGTACCCGGCTTGGTTCAGGGCACGCGTAGCGGTCAGGCCGGCGATCCCTGCGCCAATGACGGCAACATCTACGTCGGTTGTCACTTACTACCACCGGGGTCCAGGACAATGCGAAACCGGGCATCACCGTGTGCCACACGTGCCACCGCAGCATTGGCTTCGGTCAGGGGCATCTGTTCGATGATTGGGCGAACCCCGTTGCGATGGGCAAAACGCATTGTCTGTTCAGTATCGGTGGGACTACCGGTCAGATGGCCGGTAACGGTTTGTCCCTTCGACACTAGTTGTCCTGCCGGGACGGTGATGGACCCGTCGTCAACACCGATCAAAACCAATCGACCGTAGACTGCTAGACCGGGCAGTAAGGTTTCCACCGGGTCAGTGGTGGAATCCGTGAATAAGATCAGATCGGCACCACCTAGCTCGGCCAAAGCCTGGCCTGGGTCTTGGGCGGTGGAATCAATATAATGATCGGCACCCAACTGGCGTGCCATTTCGGCGCGATCGGTGCCTCGTGCGATAGCAATGGTCCGATAGCCCATTGCCGAGGCAAACTGCACTGCTAAATGGCCTAGTCCACCGATACCAAAAACCGCAACGGTGCCACCGGTTGGCACATTAGCATTGCGGGTCGCATTGAACGTTGTAACCCCAGCACAGCCCATGGGTGCGGCGTCGAAAAAATCCATACCGTCGGGGATCGCGGCTAAGGCCTCGGCGGGCACAATGATCGACTGCGCCCAGCCGCCCGGGTAGGACCACCCTGGCATGACCCGTTGTGGACAATGCACCGGGTCGCCACTGCGGCAATACGAACAGTACCCGCAGCTGCCACCAAACCAGCCGACAGCAACTCGGTCGCCGACGTGCCAGTGCGTTACATCGGCACCGACCTCAGCGATGACTCCAGCAATTTCATGCCCAGGTGTCACCGGGAAAGCGACGCTGTCGCCTTGCGCTGCTGCCACACCGACGTCGGCAAAACACACACCGGTAGCTTTGATATCGACCCGAACCAGCCCGACATCTGGTGTTTGAGGTGTCTGGGTTTCAGCTACCAGCGGCCCGGCGGGTTCATGAACCCGCATGATCAGGCCATTGGACTCGGGTTGACTCGACATCCGCAATACTTCCTTCCACCAACAGTGCACACATTTCTATACGCACCTTATCGGGCCTTCCACCTGGGGAGGTAGGCCGAACGCTTGAATGCCCCTATAATGACTGGTTATGACTGAACGGTTCAGCGTCGAAAGTCTCCGATATGCCGATGTCGTTGCCGACACCGGTTCATTTAGTAGCGCGGCACGCGTGTGCGGTGTCACCCAGCCGGCACTGTCCAATAGTATTGCCAAACTCGAACAACAGTTGGGCGCCCGGCTCTTTGAGCGCTCCACTCGTGGCGTAACCACCACCGCGTTCGGAGCCCGGCTGCTGCCGCTGATTCAACGAGCCGTAGCCCATCTGGATGCCATTACCGCAGAGGCCGCTCGCCTGACTGAACCAGAACGCAGCAGCTTACACATTGGCGTCTCCCCGCTCATCAACCCCCAATTGGTGGCTCGGGCATATTCGGCGGTTGCCGAACTGGCTACACCCCGGGATTTGGTGCTGCGCGAAGCGGATCTGGCCGAACTCCAACAGGATCTGCAGGTAGGAAAACTCGACCTGATTCTAATCCCATCGGTTGCACCACTGCCCCAGTTCGAACACCGGATCATTGACGCCGAACCAATCGTTGTTGTCGAGCCCGAACCAACTGATTCAACAGCGGTGCAACTTGCCGACGCAGCCGACGGGTCATTTATTTTGGTCCCGGATTCGTGCGGGCTCACCACGTTCACAACACAACTCTTCGATTCCCACCGCCTGCCCATGCAGACATATCCAGGTGAAGCAGTCAGCTACCAGGTCCTGGAACAATGGGCTAATCTTGGGTTAGGTACCGCGATCCTGCCGTTATCCAAGCTCAGCTCACCGAAGGCACCCCACCGGCGGTTACACGACGAGGATGTCGAAGTCGAAATCTTTTATGAAGCAGTATGGGATCCGGCCTCTCCCCTGCGAGCCGATATTGAAACCCTCACCCAGCGTATAGCCCAGCAATCCACCCCCGCGACCGAGCTATCGTCATAACCATTAGCTATACCCGCATTCATGGCACTGACCTACCCGAGAAGCCACGAATCTTTTAGCGTGAGTTTCTGGACCAGCTAGATACGCTGGGTTCCGGAATATGTCTACGAAAGTGAGGCGCATAATGGCCGCATATCTCCAAATTACCTTGCAGGTTGCCGAAGCCAACCGAGAAGCTGCCGCAGGTGTCTACCAGCAGTACAAACAACAATTCCTTGACACCATCGATGGCGCAACGAGCAAAGAGCTGCTAGTGCGCGATGAGGATGTCCAAGTCCTGCACGGGTTCGAAACTCCAGCTCAGGCTGAAGCCTACCTGTCGACCGACCTATTCACTTCCGACGTCGTCGGCGGACTATCCCCACATCTCAGCGCAGACCCGGAAATCCGCATATACCAAGTCGCCTAACGCTGCCAGCACAGTTTCGGCACGACAGACCCCGCGCGCGCTCTGCGGTCTGTCGTGCCGTTCAATGTCTTAACATTATTTTCTCCAGGAGCCCTGCACGTGACCACACTGACTGAAACTATTACGCCCCAACGGCGACAACAACTGCATCGCCGAACCCTCACCACAGTGCTGACAAGTCAGTCGTTTGGGGGCGCCGGGCTGGCCGCAGGCATTTCAGTCGGCGCTCTGATCGCCCAAGATATGCTGGGCAGCGACGCCTTATCGGGACTTCCCACAGCGTTATTTACGCTGGGTGCAGCACTGACCGCATTCATTGTAGGCCGTGCCGCCCAACGCTCCGGGCGTCGCAAGGCACTGGGCTTCGGATTCATTATCGGCGGGATCGGCGCCATCGGCGTCGTCGCCGCCACACACTTTGTCAGCCCGATACTGCTGTTTATTTCTTTGTTCCTGTATGGTGCGGGCACCGCGACCAATATGCAAGCACGCTACGCAGGCACCGACCTGGCTCCAGCCAACCGCAAAGGCACCGCCGTTAGTACGGCCATGGTGGCCACCACGATCGGCGCGGTCGCCGGGCCTAATCTCATTGAACCACTCGGCGGCCTCGCCGAAGGCTTCGGCCTACCCACGCTCGCGGGCCCCTTCTTGCTGGCCGCCGTCGCTTACATCACCGCCGGTGTCATCCTGGTGACCATGCTGCGCCCCGACCCCTATCTGGTGGCCAAACAGTTAGAAGCTCAAGAAAGTCCCCAAGCCGACAGCATTACTGCCAAAACACCGGTTGAGAAACCTTCACGACTCGTTCGAATCGGCGCGTTAGTGCTGGTCATCTCGCAGATCGTTATGGTCGGGATTATGACGATGACGCCGGTGCACATGCGCGCTCACGATCATTCCATGGGCGCGATTGGGCTGGTCATTGGTCTCCACGTCGGGGCCATGTGGCTCCCCTCGCTTGTCACCGGACCGCTGGTCGATAAAATCGGTCCGCGGGTCATGGCCATCACTGGTGGTCTGATCTTATTGGCGTCCGGGCTCGTGGCAGCATTTGCACCGGGTGAAAGCCTGGCCGCGCTGGTCATCGCTTTGGTTTTACTGGGCATCGGTTGGAACGTCGGCCTCGTGTCGGGCACCACACTGATTGTTCACGGGACCCAGCCAGAAACTCGGGCCGCTACCCAAGGCAGTATTGACGTCTGGTACCAAATCTTCGGGGCAGGCGCCGGGGTGTTCTCAGGTGTACTCATGAGTGCGACAGGATTTGGGATCGTCACCATCGTGGGCGGCATTCTTGCCCTGATTATTATCCCCGCGATTGCCCTGGCACCGAGGCTTCATGCCCGAACCGATGCATGATCAACCAGCCAAGTCGTCAGTATAGAGAGATCTCAAAAGAAAAAAGACGGCATCCACAGTAAACGATCTGACTGCTTCTTGGCACAGCCTGGTTTCACGGCAACGATGAAGATATGAGACGACGTTTGTTGAGACACAGGTTGACGACTGTGGGTATGTGTCCAGCAGGGAGTTTCGTCGCGAATTCTCACTGACGGTTGTGGACTGGTTATTTATGAGCTTCACCATGAGCTCTGTCTTAGCACTGATGACAATTCCGGTGGTTTGGGAATCGCCGTTGAGAACGACCATCGATCGCACTCAGGCCGACACGATCACGAAACGCACGAAAAGCGGTGATCCACCAAGCCGGAGCTAAAAACAGTAGGGTAGGCGGGCAAGCCCTATTCTCAATGGCATGTATTTCTGCAAGGAGCAGTATGACCACCCGCACCCCACGCCGAGTTCAGCGTGTTTGGGACTGGCTCACCGGGACACGAGCCCAGCGCTCCACCTATTGGCTTATTCTTG
Source organism: Enteractinococcus helveticum (assembly GCF_020742345.1). Lineage (GTDB taxonomy): Bacteria > Actinomycetota > Actinomycetes > Actinomycetales > Micrococcaceae > Yaniella > Yaniella helvetica_A. The sequence continues at coordinate 5,550 of NZ_DYXC01000094.1, forward strand.
GCCCCACCATTGGGCTAACGTGCATTGGTGTCGTGATGGTCGTATCTGCTTCTTCTGTAGAAGCTATTGGCGGTGCCGGGTCCTTTGCTTCGCTGACCTCACAGGGTTTATACGCAGCACTTGGACTCGGGCTGTTATTTTGGATGAAAAAGTGGAAACGGAAAACCTACTATAGGTTGGCCGTGATCATACTGCTGCTTAGCGTCGCCCTGCTCTTATTAATCTTTACGCCATTGGGATTTGAAATTAATGGCGGCCGTCGGTGGATCCGACTGGGAGGATTCTCTTTCCAACCTTCCGAGGCAGCAAAGCTGGCATTTAGTGTTTGGGCTGCCTATGCACTAAGCGAGAAACTCAAGACCACAAACTACGGGAAAGATCTCCTGATCCCGGTGGTGTTTCCATTCGGTGCTGCAATCGTGATGCTAATTCTTGCAGGCAAGGATATTGGTACCGTACTCATCGTCTTGACGATCATCGCAACGATCCTCTTCCTCGCTGGGGTTCGTACCATCTATTTACTCATCACGGCAGGCATTGGATTAGTAGCGCTGATCGTGGTGACTATGCAGTCGGGCAACCGCATGATGCGCATTGACGCTTGGCTCGGCAAGTGCGATCACCCGGCCGACCCGTGTTTTCAGTACGAGCAAGGGGTTTTTGCATTAGCTTCAGGAGGCTGGTTTGGTGTTGGGCTAGGCCAGTCCCGCCAGAAGTGGTCGTATATCCCTGAAGCCGGCAACGACCTTATCCTTGCTGTGCTGGGGGAAGAATTGGGCCTGGCTGGTACCTTATTGATTATCGGGTTATTCATGGCTCTGGGCATCGGTATGTTTCGGGTTGCATACCACACCACTGATCCGTTCGTCCTCATCTCCACAGGCGCCATCATGACCTGGCTGTTGGGCCAAGCCATTATGAACATTGCTATGGTCACCGGCCTACTTCCTATCATCGGGGTTCCGCTCCCCTTCATTTCTGCAGGCGGTTCTGCTTTGATGATGAGCATCCTGGCTTCAGGCGTTGTTCTTTCGTTTGCGACGCATCAAGAAACCAACCCGGTAGACCACAGCCTCATCAGACTCCCTGAAGTTTCAGGGCACCGTGTGGTCGAGCTGAGAATGTAGCGTGGCGTTCGTACAACACATCTTGCGGGGCCTGCGCGGCCCCGTCGAGCATCAAAGACCGCGCACTACGGTGGTCGAGCCAGGTTGGGTGGTTTCTCGGTGCTGTGACCGCTGAGATATTACTACGTGGCTTTGGTGCTCAGCGAACGTCCAACTGAAAAGTGGCAGTCATGGTACCGGGGCAGACAATTATTGCCTGTGCTGGTTCTAGTCCATTCCTGGCAGATCTGGGCAAGTGCCCTGGAGTTCGATAAGGGCACCTCGCAGTATCTTTCACCCAACTCACAGGAACTCTAAGCTCAGTAAAAACATTGCCATATTCGGATGTTGTGGTGGATAGTGCGGGTTGAACGTACTTTTCGGCGGTAGTTCAGCGCTACCAGGAGCTGGGTTACCAGGAAGTAACGCAGCTTCAGGCCAGGACAACGGTAACCGTGGCAACCTTTAGATATACGACGCCGACTACGCCTTTGAGTACACAGCACCGCACCTCCGAAGGCACCGCGGTGCCACGCCACCGAGAACTTCATCGATGGACCTCGAACACGCATACCAAATCTTGACAAACGTGGGATAATAGAGACATGAGAGTCGCGGAGCAAGCGGCCTCGCTGCTTCCGCGACCGCTCGGAAGGAACATCATGTCACGCATCAGTATAATTCTCGGTATTGTGCTTATTCTGGTGGGCGGTGCTGCCTACGGCATGACGTCGCCGGCCACCTGGGTAGCGCTCGTTCCCTCAATGCTCGGCTTAGCGTTTGTTGCCTGTGCCGTCCTCGACCTGTTGAGCGAAGTCGCCGGCACCATCCTCGGACTTATCGTTGCTCTGGTTGGCCTCGGAACAACGTTCATGCACGTCATGGATCTGGGAGCCCTGTTCGCCGGAACGGCTGACCAGCCTGCAATCATTATCACCAGTGTGATCACTTTCGTTTTGTTGATCGCCTACGGGGTGTTTGCGATTCGCAGTCTGGTAGCTGCCGCCCGCGCGCACCGACATTCAGCAGCAGCCGCCTAACCAAGTATTTCAGGAGGTACTAGTCCAGCGCTAAACGCCGAGTAGGTGTCAGCGCTGGCTACTACACGGAATCACTAGAAGTAGCTGGTCCTGATAACAGTCTATTCATAGCCGACGTTTTGTTGGACTAGGAACCGACCTGAGAGTGATCGGATCCAGACAACCCCGGCGCCAAAAGAATATCGCAGATCACGCACCATATTGGTTACAGGCTGCATGTGAAAAGCACCCTGCTATTGCAGAGTGGTTGTTAAAGGCGGATGGCCCCGATCAATTTGGGTTGATCGGGGCCATCCACCTTTAACCACCACTCTGCAATAGCAGGGTGCTTTTCACGTGCAGTCCGTAAACAATGCGGTGCGTCATCTGGGATAATCTTTTGGCGCCGGGGTTGTCTGGATCCGATCACTCTCAGGCCGCTTCCTAGTACA
>NZ_DYXC01000095.1 GCF_020742345.1 Enteractinococcus helveticum
GCACACCTGTTGTACTCCGATCCACGATTACAAGATCGTCGCAGCGGGGTCTTATTCGTCGGACCACACGAACCTTTTCTTGCCTATGTTTCGGATGTGCTGCCAAGTTTGGGAGAGAACGGCGTCCAGACCACAACGGTGGGCGGACTCCTGTCGGAAGGCGCAACAGCCTCTCCAGAACACCAGACCGAGGTCGCAGAAATCAAATCCCGACTCAATATCGTCAGCGTCATGGAAACAGCGGTGGGATTATATGAACAACCACCCGTGGCCGACCTATTAATCGAAACGCCATGGGCAGACCTTCGACTCAGTACCGAAGACTGGGCCGAGGCGTTCCGAACACCCGGACCAGATCTTGTCCACAATGACGCACGCGACGAAATCTGGGAAGCACTCATCGAAATCGCCGTCGATAAAATTGCCACAGCCGTGGATCCTGACGACGCAGAGCATCCCGAATTGTGGCGGAGTCTGATCACTAACCAGCAATTGCGTGAAACCTTCGTGCGCGCCTGGCCACTGCTGCGTGCCGAAGACATCGTGGGTGATCTTTTCACGGTGCCCGCCTATCTGCGAATGTGTGCACCAACGCTGACCGACCATCAGGTCCAGGCATTACAGCGGACCGAAGCCCAGGCATGGACCCAATCCGATCTGCCACTGCTGGATGCTGCACGACGCCGGATCGGGGACCCACAAGCCTCGAAACGTCGACGCGCCCGTGAACGCGCGCTGGCGGCTGAACGTGCGGCAATGTCCCGGGTCATTGAAGACTTGGTTGCTGCAGACGACTCTGATCTACAGCTGATGTCCACGTTGACCAGCCCAGACATGCGCGAGAAACTTGATGACGACGCGTTACCCAGCCGCAAGACTGTTCCACTGGACGGACCATTTCAACACATAGTGGTCGATGAAGCACAAGACCTCACCGACGCTCAATGGCAGATGCTGCTGGCACGCTGCCCGTCACGGAGCTTCACGATCGTGGGGGACAGGGCACAGGCGCGCCACGGATTTACGGAAACATGGGAACAACGTCTCAATCGCGTGGGCTTGGACCGGGTTGAACAGGCAAGCCTGACGATCAACTACCGGACACCACAACCGATCATGGATGCCGCCGAACCGGTCATCCGCCAGGCCATCCAAGACGCCAATGTGCCAACCTCTATTCGACCCTCTGAGGGACCGGTCCGTTACGGTACGGTCGATGAACTGGAGACCGTGCTCCACACCTGGTTGACCGACCACGATCAGGGCGAGGGGATCGCCGCGGTGATCGCCACGGACACCTCCAGGGTGCTACCGAACTCGCCGCGAATACGACTCCTGACACCGCAGCTGGCCAAGGGACTGGAATTTGATCTGGTCGTCCTGATCGACCCGGCACACTTCGGCACCGGCATCGAAGGAACCGTAGACCACTACGTCGCCATGACCCGAGCGACCCACCAACTCGTGATCCTGAACAGTTGAGTCCAGCGAACTTTGTGGTGCAAATGTCACGATGTTAGACTGCCCGGCATGTGTATGACAGTTATGGCAATGATCCGGTTGCGCCGCGCTTAGCAGCGGGCCAACCGAATAAACTTCCCGCTGCTCCGAGAAGCCCGTTGGGCGCTGCATTGTCGCGCGCCCGGAAGATTGCTACCTCCCGGAGTATCCTGTTATGCCCACATATCGTGGCGGCCGTCATGAACACGGCCAAAATTTTCTCACTGACCATACGATCATCGACCAGATCGTTGATCTGGTTGCTGCCTCCACCGGCCCAATTATCGAAATCGGCCCCGGCCGAGGCGCTCTCACATTCCCGCTGCAGCAGCTGGCCCGACCCCTAACAGCCATTGAGATTGATGCTCGCAACGCCAGTTGGCTCCAGAAGCGCAGCAATGGCAACACCACTGTTATTCACGATGACTTCCTGCAGTGGCACATGCCCACCACCGAACATACTGTGGTCGGCAATGTACCCTTTCATCTCACGACGGCAATACTTCGGCGGGTGCTGCACGCTGCCGACTGGACTCATGCCGTGCTGTTGGTGCAGTGGGAAGTCGCCCGACGGAGGGCCGGCATCGGTGGCGCAACTATGATGACCGCACAGTGGTGGCCGTGGGTCGACTTTCGCCTCGAGACTCGGGTGCCCGCAACCGCATTTACCCCGCGTCCCAACGTCGACGGAGGCCTGTTAGTGATGTCGCGGCGGCCCGAACCGCTGGTGTGCGCGAACGACCAATCAATGTATCGCCGGTTTGTACACGCCGTTTTCACTGGCAAAGGTCACGGCCTTGCGGCCATTGTGAACCGCCTCATCCCGCCGGGGCGGCGTCAACGGAGAAAACTTTGGTTGGCTGATGAGGGGATCCATCCTCGAGCACTACCCAAAGACCTCACCGCGCAGCAGTGGGCCAAGTTGTTTCGCACAGCCCTGGAACACGGCTGGTCGGCTGGGCCAGCGAGAAAATAACGTCACGTCGGTCGCAGCGGTGCGCGTACCATCTGCTCTAGGCAGAAAACCTGCCGGAGCAGGGCACCGGCTGGATACGGTGAAAACATGGATGATTACACGGCTCGCCGACCGGGACGCCCGTCTGGGATCACGACCGAACCTCTGTGGCGGGAGGTACTGGGTGCCCGTCTGCGTCGCTTGCGAAAACACCGCAAACTTACCCTGACCCAGCTGGCTCGGCGTGCTGGTGTGTCTCCGCAGTATCTTTCAGAGGTCGAACGCGGTCGAAAGGAGCCTTCTTCTGAGATGATCGCGGCGATTAGCGGGGCACTGGGCATCTCGCTGTTAGAGCTCACCGTTCAAGTGACCGATGAGTTACACCGGACCGCTCGCACTACCATCGAGTTGGCTCGATCTGCCGCTGGTCCGGCTGTGGCCTTATTCGACGACGAGCTCGACGCGGAGCTGTCCTTGCCAAGCCTGGCCTCCGTCTCACCGGACGGGACTGCCTCCTGGCATCGCACCACAGAACAATTGTCGTTGGTGGCCTGATCCTGCTGGACGGCTCCTTAGTTGTGCCAAGGATGATGATTCGTTAACCGACGTAGGATGGTGTTTCAGGCCGAGAATGCAGGACTTCATCGATCAGTCCGTATTTACGTGCGGCTTCAGCGGTGAATACTCGATCACGATCCGTGTCTTCACGCAGTGTGGCTACTGACTGTCCCGTGTGTTCAGAGAGGATCTTCTCCATCTCGCCGCGAACTCGGACAAGTTCATCTGCATGCAGGATTAGGTCCGGAACTGCTGCGCGACCGGTGTTCAGCGCAGGTTGGTGCAATACGATCCGGGTATGGGGGAGCATGGCACGACCACCGGGTTCGCCGCCGGCTAGTAACACTGCACTCACTCCGAAAGCTTGGCCAACACAGGTGGTTGCTACCGGTGCTTTAACGTATTGCATCGAATCATAGATGGCCAGCATGGCCGAAGGGTCACCGCCCTCGCAATTGATATAGAGACTGATCGGCGATGTCGGATTGGCAGACTCCAAGTGCAACAGTTGCGCAATCACGGTGTTGGCCACTCCGGCGTCGATTGCAGTACCCAAGTAGATGATGCGTTCGCTTAGCAGCTGCGAATATACGTCCATGACTCGCTCACCGCGACCATCCCGGGCGATGACATTGGGGATCGGATAACTGCTCATCGTTGTTCCTCCGTATCAATTGTGTGCTCAGGAAAGGACAACCGGGAGGTCAAACCGGTGGGCCGGCGCAATCCTGGCGGTGCGATCTGGCTGAAATCCGTGACGATTGCATCCACGAAGCCGTATTCCAATGCTTCTTGGGCGGTGAACCAGTGGTCTCGCAGTGAGTCTTCATAGACCCGCTGTGGTGACTGTCCGGTATCTTCGGCGATCAGCCGCAGTGTGGTGTCCCTGGTGTGCCGGAGGTCTTCGGCCTGAAGCTCGACATCCACTGCGGTCCCGCCAATGCCGCCAGATCCTTGATGCAGCAGTACCTTGGCGTGTGGCATGGCATAGCGTAAGCCGGGCGTGCCAGCAGATAAGAGGAACTGGCCGGCGCTTGCGGCCCACCCCAGCGCAACAGTGCTCACCGCACACGGGAGAGACTTCAGAATATCCCGGATTGCCAGCATCGCCGGTACCGAGCCGCCCGGAGAATGAATCCACAAGGCAATAGTTTCGTCTGGTGCATCGGCCGCCAGCGTGAGCAGCTGCGTCATGAGATGGGTGCCGTTGTCGTCATTGAGTTCGCCGTCTAAAACCAGCACTCGGCGGTGGGCAAGTTCCTGACGGTGGCGTTCGGTGAATATGCGTTGATCCGTATCTTGTGTCATATTTCGATCTTGCTCGTACGCGGATCACGGTCTCCAGGAATGCTGCTGGCAGCTGTGCTGCTCAGAGCAGCACAGCTAAACTCGTCACACGAATGGACATCTTGTGAAAGGCTTTTGCCTGAACGTGTTTCTGCAGCTGCCCAGTTGAGAACCATCCTGAGGCAGCGAGCAGCACCAAACGAAAAATGGTCTGGCGAGGGAGCCTGGCGAGAATCGGTCAGTCAAGATGTATGGGATGGTGAAACGAGAAACCCCATTGGCACCACTTGGAACCTGTCGAGTTTGAGGTGGGGGCAGGAGTTGAACCTGCGTGCACGGCCTTGCGGGCCGTGACCTAGCCTCTCGGTCACCCCACCGAAACGCAGTGATAGTCTCACTGCGCCACCCATGTTACGTTTGGCCTATGACAGGTGCAAATGGTTTATCGGATGAATTCCCAAGGGCTGAAACGGTTGATGATTTTGTGCGTAATGTGGCTTCGGTTCGTGCTCGGATTGCTGCCGCCGCGCACCGCGTTGGCCGTGACCCAGCGGAGGTCCGGCTACTGCCCGTGAGCAAAACGGTGCCTGAAGACCGTCTGCGGCTGGCCGTTGAAGCCGGACTGCACCTGCTGGGTGAAAATCGTGTCCAGGAAGCGACCCGAAAATATCACGCCATGAAAGATTTGGACGTGGAATGGTCTATCATCGGCAACCTGCAAACGAATAAAGCACGCGATGTGGCAGCATATGCCGCAGAGTTTCAAGCGTTGGACCGGTTGCGGGTGGCAGAGGTACTGAACCGTCGTCTCGAAGCTGCCGGCCGGACCCTGCCGGTCTTCGTGCAGGTCAATACGTCGAATGAGCCGCAGAAGTATGGGATCCAGCCAGACGAGTTGCCTGAGTTTCTTGCAGCTCTTGGCCAATATCCCACGCTGAAGGTCCAAGGCTTGATGACCCTGGCAATTTTTAGTTCGGATGCGCAACGAGTTCGAGAATGTTTCATTGTGCTGCGCACGCTGCGAGACCGGATGCGCTACGAGGCGCCCGAGCTTATTGGTCCAGGCGAATTATCCATGGGCATGTCCGGAGATTTCGAGATCGCGGTAGAAGAGGGGTCGACGGTCGTGCGCGTCGGTCAAGCAATTTTTGGAGCACGTTCCACACCAGATAGCCACTATTGGCCGGGCATGGCATAACGGGGCGATGTTTCAGAACTGATCCCAGGAGGCTGACCCATGAGGTATATCGGATTGCTGCGAGCAGTGAACGTCGGTGGAAAAAACACCATCCCAATGGCTGATCTACGCAGCGCGCTACAAGACATCGAACTGGACCACGTGCGCACTTACATTCAAAGCGGCAATATGGTCTTTGACTCAGACCTGACCGAAGACGCCGTGCAAGACCGCATCGAGCACCAGATTCAACAGCGCTTTGGTTTCCACATCGATGTCATCTTACGAACGGTCACCGAGTTTGACCGGCTTATCGCAGACCTCCCCTTTGCTGGGGCGAGCGAGCCGGCTTCGTCGGCTTCGAGCCCAGTAGGAGTCAGCGTTGCCTTCCTCAACGAGCCACCGGACCCAGACGCCGTTGCGGCACTTGATCGATATCCCAGCCCAGGGGAGCAATACCGGGTTGTCAGTCGTAACGTGTATTTGTTGCTGCCCAACGGGACCGCCCGGTCCAAACTGGTTGCCCAAGTGCAAAAGCTGGGACCACGAGTGACCGTTCGCAACTGGAAGACCGTCCAGAAGTTGCAGGCCATGGCGGCCGCCGACCAGAACGATGCTTGAGCGTCAGGTTCAGTTTCGTTGTGG
>NZ_DYXC01000096.1 GCF_020742345.1 Enteractinococcus helveticum
TTTTTGGCCAGCGGGTGGGAGGCACCAAAGGCGCCGATGTAGATGGTCGACAGCAGTGCCGTGGTGCCCGGGCCGCAATTGCGGTACCAGCGCATGCCAGCGGCAACTCCGGCGGCAGCCAGGACAACCCCAGCCAGCGGGCGTTTTTTGGTGACGCGCCCGGTGACATAGCCGCCGAGCATTCCGGCGACCACCAGCGGTGCAGTTGGTTCAACGTGTTCTTTGGCCACAATGGGTCCTTTCGTATTGGGTTTGGGCGACGTTAGTCCTCTAAGCCCAGGTCGTTTTTGGAAAACGCGTACAGGTATGGGACGCCGGCTTGTTCGGCCACATGTTCGGCAGCCCCGGTGTCGCGGTCAACAATAACGGCCACGGCCTGGATGTCGCCGCCGGCCTTACGCACGCCGTCAACAGCAGTGAGTGCGGAGCCACCCGTGGTGGAGGTGTCTTCAAGAATGACCACTTTGCGGCCGTCAACCGAGGGACCTTCCACCTGGCGGGACATGCCGTGGGTTTTTTGTTCCTTGCGCACCACGAATGCGTCAATGTTACGGCCCCCAGCCGCGTGCATCACAGCGGTGGCCACCGGGTCAGCCCCCATGGTTAGGCCACCGGCGGCCTCAAATGCAATTCCGGCGTCGTCCAATAGACCTAACATCACCCGGCCCACCAGTGGGGCGGCCTCGTGGTGCAGGGTGATACGACGCAGGTCAATGTAGTAGTCAGCTTCGGCTCCGGAAGACAAGGTGACTTTGCCGTGGACTACGGCCAGTTCGCGAATCAGTTCGGCAAGCCGCGCACGGTCGGCGTTGAGATCATGGGTCATGGCCTCTATCTTACGTTGCCAACCCCAGGTGGCGACCTTAGGTTGCATTCACGTCTTGACCCGGTTTGCTCGGGTAAGGTACGGGGTAGAAGTTTTTACGACGTTCACGAAAAGGAACCTTCATGTCGATCAAATCCATGGGCAAAATCGCCGCCGTGGCAGCCGCCGCGGGCCTGATCCTGACCGGTTGTGCCAACGACGACGCCAGCCAGGCTCGTGCACAGGAAGAAACCTGCGGGGTCTTCATGGGTGCCAATGCCAAGGCCAATGAGGCCTTGAATCGCGCGATGCAATCTGGTGAGGCCGGTGCAGAACGTGCCGCAAGCATTTTAGAATCCGCTGCCCTGGATATTCGCAACCACTCATTTGATCGCACCGATAGCACCACCGCACCGGGTTCCGACGAGACCATTCCGCTGCGCACAACCCTGCAGGTTCAGGCCGAGTTCTTTGACGAAATGGCCAGCGCTGTTAAAGAAGATGGCGTCGAGGCCATGAATACCGTGGTGCCAGAGGACATTGAGGTCAACGGTATGACCTACCAGGAGGCCACCGATAATCTGACCGCCTATTGTGGCTCCTACTTCGGCGCCTGATAGGTCAGCTGGTATGCGACGTGCTTTCGTTCCGGTTGTCGCCGGGCTGGTATTGCTCGTTGGCTGCGGTGATGCTGCAGCCAACGAGACGTGCCAGGATTTACAAGACCTTGAGCAACGCATTATTGACGCGGATCCGGACGACGGCGACGTCAACGAGCTGCTGGCAGAGGTCTATGACGACGTCGCTGCCCTGGCCGAGGAAACCGATGGGGAACTTGGTGAGGCGTTGACTCAGATGCAGCCGGTATTCGAACAGTTCGAAGCACTGGTTGGTGACGACGAGCAGGCCGCCGCTGCAGCTCAAGAAGCCCACGCCGAGCAATCGGAAGATGAGATCGCAGCCATTGATGAGGCCGCGGAGTATATTAACGAAACTTGCGAGTTGTCAGTTCTGTTGTAACGATGAAGGCGTAGGCGTTTCTCGGACAAGATCCATCGAGTCATAACAGCACCTCAAGAACTCTTCGGATTTTAGGGATCGATTTAGGAAACGCTGTCGCTACCTTGAGTAATCCGGACGGGCTCTTTCCATGAATTCTCTTCCAACATCAAAAGTGGCTAGAACGAAACTATGCCAACTGGCGTGATCAATGCCAGCTCAGTGCCGCACACCTCGCGGTAGGACAATATTCGAATCGAACGGGACGGCGTCACTGAGATCGTGGTGAACAAGGGCACTCGTTAAACACATCGTGGACTGCTCATATACCGCTGTAGTTGCGGCTAATGGCATGTATACAGGGTCGATAGTTTCGGGCCGAGCGTCTATGAGCAAAACCTCCCGCGCATCCAGTTGTCTGGACCGCCCGTCACGCGGAGTACCGTTCATCGTTATCGGCCAGCAAGCCCTTGCGGTTCCATGCGGAACTTTTTATGAAGTGTGACAGAATCAGACTCACCAGAGTTAATCAACCAGGGACGAGAAACGCTACAGTGCCGCCAACGGCATTTGCTGGGCGTTACGTTATGCCATCGCTTGTTCTTGCGCAGTGACTGCGACACTGCTGTAGATCGTCATCACGACGGCGATGCCGACTGCCCTGGATATTTATTGCGGGTGTTGAGCATGACCGAACTGTGCGAGTACAGTTCGGCGGCCAGCGAGCCGAGCCCCGTCTCCAATAACGCCATGATGGCACTAGTGAGTCCGAGCGATAAGACATGCGCTGGCTCAGGTGTATCCACTGCTCGAACAGATTGACGCCCTAATTGGTGGCGACGCTCAGGATAACAAGTTCCTTGCGCTCAGCGGCAAACAAAGACTGGAATCCAGGTAAAGCAACTCTTGTGTGCTATTATTGCATCTAACATAACGCAGGAGTTTGGTTAGGTTCTACGATGGCCCGGAACGAAGAGACACTCAAAACCCTTGGCTCGCATTTGAAGTCGTGGCGCATCATGCTGGGCATCACCCAAGAGATCGCAGCACAACGCGCCTACCTGTCGGCGCCTGCTGTCCGTCGCGCCGAACGAGGCGACCCCGGTGTCAGTATGGCAACATTTATCAAGTTGGCTGGGGTGGTTGGCATGGACCAATTCTTAGTCGAGGCTATCGACCCGCTGAATCACGATCTTGGCCAGGCACGAGCACACATGTTGAACCGGAAGAGAGCACCGCGAAGTTGAGGTTTGAAGTCTTCATGGACACCCAGCTGGTCGGCACCGCTCATAGCCTTCAGACTCAAGGCAGACACCGTCGAATATCGTTCACCTACGACCAGCAGTGGTTGGCAAACCCAGCTGCATTCCCTATCTCCCCGGAAATGCCGTTAGATACTGGACGACACGAGCCAGCTATTTGGAAGAACCTACCGTTTGCTTTTGACGATGCCGTCCCAGACCGATGGGGGCGAGACTTATTACAGGCAGAACACCGTCGAAAAGCCAGAGCGTCAGGGCAGCGCTGGGAGCCACTTGACGATCTTGGCTTATTGTTGGCAGTCGACGATACAACCCGCCAAGGTGCACTGCGGTTTCGTGTCGAGGGGACCTTTGTCGCGCCACCAACGGCTCAAGCCACCCACCACGAATTATCGACCTTACGCGATGCCGCTGCAAAGTTCGAGGAATCTGGCGAAATCGATGAATCTGTAGAACATCTCATCGCCGTTGGATCGTCACCTGGTGGTGCCGCGCCAAAAACCTGGGTTATCGGTGATGACGGTCAGATGTGGCTGGCGAAATTCGCTCGAATCTCAGATCGAGGAGACGTATCAGCCTGGGAGCATGTGGCAACAATCCTGCAACGACAAGCAGGCATCAGTGTGCAGGATTCACGCATCATCCGGTATGACCCACACGAGTCCATATTCTTGACCCGACGCTTTGACCGTCACGGTGACACGCGAATCCCGTATCAAAGCTTTAAAACCATGTTCCGGCTCCACGACGGTGAGCGCAAAGATTACGCGACCCTTGCCCGAGAGATTTCACAGATTTCAGCCAACCCACCGGTTGACGGTCAAGAACTCTTTGCACGTGCAGCATTCGGTGTGATGGTCAACAACATTGATGATCACATGCAAAACCATGGGCTGGTCAGAATAGATAATGGGTGGCGACTTGCACCCTCTTTCGATGTCAATCCTGAACGCCATGGGTTCTCGGATACTCCTCTAACATCAGAAGACGATCCAGCAAACTCCGATCTTCGGTTACTCGTCGAACACGCTGAGGATTTCCATCTCACTCGCGTCCAGGCAGCCCACCGTCTTGGGCAAATCGCGCAGTCTGTCGCATCATGGGCTGACGTGGCGCGCAAGGTCGGAATTAACCCTGACGAGATTAGGGTCAAAAGTGCGGCATTTGATGAGCGCCATCGCCAGCTTGCCCATGAAATAGCTGCATCGTCAACTACGTCGCCACTTGTCGTTGTCGACGATGTCAGATCAGGCGATGTGTGGGTCGAACCGCACATTCGTGGTGGACGAAAAGTCGAAGGACATTGGCGCAGACGCGGATAACGTGCAGACAACTCTGTGGGGGTTCAATCGGTTCGAGGTCTTCTACCAGAAGACGCAACCGTCGGTTCTATTCAGACGCCATGTCAGTTTTAGGGCTCTAAGGGACATCCAGTCCGGTCGGTTCGGAGGGGATCTTTTTAATGAACAGCGACAGGATCAGCGCGACGGCACTGAGGAATCCGGTGACGAGAAATGCTGAGTTCGCCCCGTCGGCTACCGCTGTTGTTTCGGCCACACCCTGGGCTTGAGCGTCGGCGGAGATGTTGCTGTAAATGGTGATCATCACGGCGGTGCCGGCTGCTCCGGCCAGTTGTTGCAGGGTGTTGAGGATTGCAGAACCGTGACCGAAGAGGTCAGATGGCAGAGAGCTGAGCGCCGTCGTCATTAATGGACTGAACAGGCCGGCCAGTCCGACGGAGAAGATGACGTGGATGGTAACGACGAGCCAGACGTCAGTGTATTCATCCACGGTGGCCAGCCAGAAAATGGCGCCGGTGACGATGATCATGGCTGGGATGATGAGTGGGCGTGGACCAAAGCGGTCGTAGAGGCGGCCGAAAAGTGGTGATAACACGCCTTCGAGCAGGCCGCCGGGCAGTAGGACGAGCCCGGCGATCAGTGCGGTAACCAGCAGTGAGCCTTGAAGGTACAGCGGCAGGGTGTTCATGGCGCCGAGCAATGCCGCGAACAGGACCATGAGCACGGCCAGGGAGAATGTGTAGTTTGGTACGGCCAGTGGGCGGAGGTCGAGGAGGGCGCGGTCGTGTTTACCGAGTGCCAGCTGGCGCCAGACGAATAGTCCGAGTCCGAGGATGCCTGTGCTGAAGATGGTAATGGCTATTTGGGCTGCTTGCCCACCGTCGAGGATGGTGCTGACGGAGCTGAGGCCATAGACGAGGCCGCCGAATGCGACGGCGGAGAGAATGACGGATAAGACATCGAGCGGGGTGGCGCGTTGTTCGCCGATGTTAGTGAGTTTGGTGGCGCCGATAATGCCGGCCAGCGCAATGAGCGGAACCATAAACCAGAAGATGCCGTGCCAGGATGTGAAGCTCAGGATCGCTCCGGCCAGGCTTGGGCCAAGTGCGGGACCCACAGCCATGACCACCGAGATCAGGCCCATGATGGTGCCGCGGCGGTGGAAGGGAATCAGCGTCATGGCAACGGTCATAAG
>NZ_DYXC01000097.1 GCF_020742345.1 Enteractinococcus helveticum
ACGGCCGGAATTCCGATTGCGGCACTTGGCCTACTGAACCCCATGTTCGCCGGCGCTGCCATGGCAGCATCCTCAGTGCTCGTTGTACTCAACTCCCTGCGACTGACCCGCTTCGGACGCTGAGGAATCCGCAACCACATAGCGTTATCCAACGCCGGTGATCTTAGGTATCGAACCGCAAGGATGCTTCATCACTGACCGACAGTGACAGGACCGCTTCTGCGATCTGTTCGTGCTGCTCAAGCGCATATTCAATACGGCGCAGGCGAGTCGCGACGTCGTCCTCAACGGCGTTTCCGACCAGGTCAACTTCAGCGACGAGGAACAACCGGACCGGGCCAACATATTCCAGATGCAGATATGTCACCCGTTCAATCTCAGGTTGGGCCAGAAGTCGTCGACCAACCTGGTTCCGTAATGACGCCGACGACGCCGCACCCACCAGAAAGTGGCGATTACGTTCGATCAAGACCAGTGCGACAACCCCAAGCAGCACGCCAATGGCGATTGAGCCCACCGCATCCCACACCGCGTTACCGGTCAGCTGATGTAGCCCGATACTGCCGGCTGCGATCACCAAACCGATCAGTGCCGCGAAGTCTTCAAAAACTACCGCACGTAATGTGGCATCCGAGCTACCAAAGAGCATTCGCAACGGCGACACAGCGACTTGCCGGGCACGACGTCGAATTTGCAGCGCTGCTTGTGTAAAGGATATTCCTTCAAGCACGAACGCGATTCCAAGTACGGCATAGGCAACGCCAGGGGCTTCCACCGGCCCGGGGTTGGCTAGTTCTTGCACCCCGTGCATCACCGAGACCGCCGCGCCGACCGTGAAAATACCGAATGCGGCGATCATCGACCACACATATGCTTCCCGCCCGTAACCCAGCGGATGACGCTCGTCCCGTGGCTTCACCGAACGCTTATCAGCAATGATCAGGAACACTTCATTACCAGCATCCGACCACGAATGTGCTGCTTCAGCAAGCATTGACGCCGAACCGGTCATCACAGCCGCCACCGATTTTGCAACCGCAACCAGCACGTTGGCGAAAAAAGCAATCAGGACTGTCATGCAGCAACCTCTATCATCTCAGGTATTGCCGAAGGTAGTGTTCACCACGTTCTAGCCCGTGCAGCGCTTGTCAGACGATCTACCAGCCGCGCTGCCACAGCTGCTGTTCGACCATCAACATCCAAGGTCGGATTCAACTCCGCGATATCGGCATGCACCAACTTGCCGGATGCCGCAACATGATCAATCACCGCAGAAACCAAGGGCAACGGCACACCATATGCTGCCGGTGCACTGACTCCCGGCGCCACGGCGGCGGGCAGCACATCGAGGTCAATGGTCAGATAAACTATATCGGCCTGCTCCAATAGCTGTGCCACGGCCCGACCTGCCTCACCAGGGTAGGTAATCCACCGGTCGTCTGTCATCCACCCGATGCCCGCCTGCCGTGCCCGGTTAAATAGATCAGCCGTATTCGACGCCTCCGCAACACCCATGGCCGACACCAAGGTGTTTCGGCCCGTCTCAGCTTCCATAATTTGGGCAAAACCAGTACCCGAGGTCGCCTGTTCACCCGGACGATTATCGAAATGTGCATCCAGATTAAACATGCCTAATCGTGCATCCGGGAAGGCCGCCCGCACGCCCAAATACGACGCCCACGTGATCTCATGACCGCCACCCAGCCCCACAGTCATGTGATTCTGCGACAGCAGTCCCGCCAACGCATTACCGTAACGCTGTTGCGCGCCTGCTAAATCATTTTCGACGACGTCGATATCACCGGCGTCATACAGTGCAAAGTCGTGGTGGACGGCGAAGGAACCCAGTGCTGCACGAATTGCGGCTGGCCCCTGGGCCGCACCAACTCGACCCTGATTCCGGCGCACCCCTTCATCAGAGGCAAAACCTAGGAGCGCCACGCCTGGCTGGGTTGGGTCAACGGCTTGGATGCGGTTGTGCCAGCGGGCGTGTTCTGGGCCCGGGCCATCGTCGCGGCCTGTCCAGTTGGTCAAAGAAGAATCTGTCATGTCCTCCAGCTTAGAGCTCGTCGAGGTACGCCGCGATACCCCTGGCTTAGGATTCGACGGGGGTAATGGCTCCCGTGGTGCCATCAACAGTGACCACCGATGTTGGTCTTAAAAGTTCAGTGGCTCGCGGCACCGCGAGCACGGCAGGTATCCCGACTTCACGAGCCACGATTGCTGCGTGAGACAGCACTCCGCCGGTTTCCGTTATGACCGCGGCTGCCAGGGAAAACAACGGAGTCCACGCTGGATCAGTCGTACGACATACGATCACATCTCCCGCTTCAACAGTGGCAAAATCAGCGGGCCCGCAAATGAGTCGGACCGGCCCGGATGCGGTACCCGGGCTGGCGGGATCTCCGGTGAGGACGGCGCTCCCGTCGACGGCTTGTCGACGTGGCCTCGAGAAGTCCGGAAGTTGTGATGTTATGGGTCGTGCTTGCAGAATCCAGATGGTGTCGCCGTCGATGGCCCATTCGATGTCTCTGCGACCACCCAGCATCGTGGATACTGCCTGCCCCATAGCATCCAGGCGCAAGACCTGGTGGTCGGTAAGACACGCTTTGGTCCGTTCACCGGGCAATATGGGGCGGGTCTGCAGCATGTTGCCCATGCGATCTATACGCTGTCTCTGGTCGCCTCGTCGTCGATCAACAATCTGTGCTCCCGCAACTCGCCACGAGTCGGGGGTGAGCTGTCCTGCCACAATGCGTTCGCCAAGACCTAAGGATGCTTCGATCACGCTCGTATTTCCGGTGAACATCATCCCAGATGCGTCGGCGTCAACGAACCGCTGAACTAGGACAGCCATGTCCATTGGGTGGTGGCTGGGCTGATGCGCGCGGTATGCCGCGGCCCGCTCAGACCACAATGAGGCCCAGCATTGCAAAATCGCCTGACATACCTGCTCGACCCCGCGGACCGCCAGGAAGCTGTCATGTTGGCCAGCGGCGGAAGCCAGGGTGCTGTCCTCTGAGCTTGAAGAGGAACGCACAGCAACATAATCTGTAGCGGCTCCTTGGGTGAGCTGTTCAAGCGCCTTTGAGATGTCATCCACGACGCGAGGAGGAAGTTGGATGTCCAAGATCCGTGCGCGCGCATCTGCAAAATCGTCAGTCGATCCCGGGGTGAGGCCGTTGTTTTTGGCTACTGTTTGATAAACATCGGTTGGCACCACAAACCCTTGTGGAACATTGAATCCAGCCTGTAGCAGTTGCGCCAGGGGTGCGGCTTTGCCTCCTGCATCAGGGCCGGTTGCGTTGATAAGGTCCAGCACGTTCATTGCTTCCTTTCTCCGGCAACGCCCGTTCATCGCAGCTCGGTAAGCATGTACGTCAAGTCTGTTCAGTTCAGGTTCCGGTGGTGCGTTCTCGGCCCAGGCTGGACAGCAGATCCTGGTGGAGTTCAGCCCACACGGTGTGACAAGAAAGCACCCCGACGCCCGCGACCCAGTGCATATCACCACTGCGAGCTTGTGCTAACGCCTCTCGAAATTGTCGTGGGTAGCGGCTAAACCGTGGAAGCCGCTCAGTCAAGGGGATCAAGAGTTTCACAAGCGCTTCACCGAGTTCGGTCAGCTCTTGCAAGACTGCAGTGCTCGAGGTTTCTTGTTCAGCGGCAGACTGCAGTTGCCAAGCGGTGATCACCCGGACAAGGTCAGCATTCACCGTGTTTTCGAAATCATCCAGCGCGCCCCGGAGCTTCGATTCTGCACCGGATGCGATCAATTCTTCACGCAGCAATTCAGTATCGCGCTCTTTGCCCTCTGCGGTAAGGATCCAGCCACTGGCATCCCCGAAGGCCATATGTTCAACCAGGCCTTGGCCTTCGAGCACACCAAGCTGGTTATCGACAACATTTGCTGGCAACTCGGCCCGCTCGGCAACCGCTTTGACCGTGGCGAAGCCTGCTAAGCGCACCCCGTGGAGCACTAAAAGTTCCGCACTGGAATGCCATGATGCTTCGGTGCGTTCAGTCGTCACCGCGGGTTCCTCGATCCTCATCATGCTGTGCGCGAGTAGCTACCCGCTGAAATCGCTGTTGAGCTGCTTGCGGGGACTTCACCCCGAGTTGCTCGGCGATATCTGGCCAGGTGAGACCTTCCGCTCGGGCAATCAGCATGAGTCCCGATTCAAGGCCATCAAGATCAGCCCTGGCTGATTCAACCAGTCGTAGAGCTGCTCGAATGTCGTTATGAGATGCTTCACCCACTGAGGAGTTCGCTTGCCACATGGCAAATCGAAGCAGGCTCACGTCATCCGGCTTCACGCCAGAGGGCTGCCAGGGGAAACGTGGCAGCTGTTCAGCACCAGCATCGAGTAATTGTTGACGCGCGGCATTGAGCTGATCAAGTTCTTGAGACTCATTCGGAATATTGGGAACCACAACGCCACCCTA
>NZ_DYXC01000098.1 GCF_020742345.1 Enteractinococcus helveticum
CACGCCAGGCCATGTTGTCCGCCATGGTGCCGACGGCGATGAACCACGAGCATCCATGACCAGGTTCGAAGTCCATGCCGGTGAAGGCATCACCATTCAAACCGCCGGTGGTGGCGGTTACGGGAAACCACAGTAGCTGCGATTTGACCCTCCCGTAACGGGAGGCTGGATCATGGAGATACCGTCACCTATGAAAGGATCAAATCCATGATGACTATCGGCGAATTTCCGCAGCCGACCAGGCAGCATTTCATGATGTCATACAAGACCTTGTCCACCAGGATATTCAGGTCACCGGTCCACTGTGGACCGAATTTCGGATTCATCCAGACTCAGCAATGCCACTGATGTGCCAAGCAGCCGGGATCAGTGCTGCGGTGGCACCCACGTTGCACCGACCCGAGTGCATTGAAACCGGGACCCTGGCACCACGGATCGAAAAATATATTCGGCTTGCCCCAGTGTTTGCGATGAGCTCCGAACTGTCCGCACCACACCCTGCGGTCGTAGCATTATTTAGCAACGTCAACGCACACCAGGTGCAACGCTACCGGCAGGTCAGACCGGTAACCTTTGAAGATTCCGAGATGGAGCTGGTCGTCGATCTACCTCTGGCTACCGACAGCACGGCACCAGCGCATTGATTGTTGTTACCGTAGAGTAACAGTAGGGTGCCAGATGATCAGAAAGGTAGGCCATGACCGCTGCACAGACCCTTGCCGAAGTCCAACACGTCTACAGAACCGGACGAACCCGCAGCGTCGAATGGCGCTTAGGCCAGCTCTCCGCACTACAACAACTGTTGGAAGACCACACCGACGCCATCGAAATAGCCCTGCAAACCGACCTTGGCAAGAACGGTTTTGAATCCTGGGTAGCTGAAATTGGTCAGGTCCTCCACGAAATCAAAGTCCTGCGGAAACAGGTCTCCTCCTGGGCCAAACCGCAACGCGTCCGAACACCGGTTGCCCTCTGGCCCGCGTCATCAAAGATTCAACACGAACCCCGTGGCACCGTGCTGGTCATCTCCCCGTGGAACTATCCGATCCTGCTCAGTCTGTCCCCGCTGGCCGGGGCGGTGGCCGCAGGCAACGCGGTGGTAATGAAACCCTCTGAGATCGCCACCGCGGTCGAAACCCTCCTGGCCGAACTCATTCCGCAATATCTCGATCCACACGCCGTTCGGGTCGTGACAGGCGGCCCCAACGTCGTCCACCAGATGCTCAGCGCCGGCCCAGACTACGTGTTTTTCACCGGCTCACCACGCGTAGGATCCATCATCGCCCAGACTTGTGCGCAACACCATATTGATTACACGCTCGAGCTTGGTGGCCAATCCCCGGTCTATGTGCACGACGACGCCAATATTGACACGACCGCGACCCGATTAGTCTGGGGAAAATTTTTCAACGCCGGGCAGACCTGCGTGGCGCCCAACCACATCTATGTCCATCAAGCGGTCGCTGAGAAATTCCAAGTTGCAGTGCTGGCTAAGCTCTCTGAGCAATTCGGGCCAGATCCGCAGAACCATCCAGACTATCCACGCATGATCACCCCCGATCACACCGCCAGCCTCGCTGAGCTACTCGCAGCCTCTACCGGCACAACACTGCACGGCGGAACCATTGACGCCGAACAACGCTTCATCGAACCGACAATCATCACCGACATCTCTGAAGACGACGCCTTGATGTCACGAGAACTCTTCGGCCCGGTTCTACCTATCATCCAGGTCACCGGGATCGACGACGCCGTGCACCGCATCAATCAACGAGCCCACCCACTGGCCGCATACGTATTCACAGAGTCCAATGCCATCAAAGACACCTTTTGCGATCATGTCGTCGCCGGAGCCATCGGCATCAACATTGCGGTCCTGCACGTTGCCAACCCACACCTGCCATTCGGTGGGGTAGGAGCATCAGGTCGCGGCCAATACCACGGCCGGTGGTCACTAGAAAGATTCACCCACCAACGCGCGGTCTTCGACAAGCCCACGAACTATGACACGATCAAATTTCTGGCACAACCGGTACCGGGTTGGGCCAATCGACTGGTTCGACGGCTCTTGTCGGCGGGCAAGAATCCACCCGCCGACAAACGAGCGGCGCAGTACTACCGTACCCGGCCACCGCAATAACCTTCGCCACGGACACCAGTTTGCAATTTCTTCCACGCGGGGAGCCACTAGTTGGGCAACAACATCACAGGCTCGATGTCCCCGGCCACGTCTTTGACGCCCCGCTGGCCTTCCACAGGTGAGGTCTTGGCCAATTGGCAAGCATGAAACGACCGGGACTTCGTCGTGTTCTGGTGTGGTGCGATGCGAAGGTCAGACCAAAACTTCCCAGCGATTCCCGAGTTAAGTTCGCAGCCCATCGCTGGTGCAGTGCGCCCAAAATTTGGCCACTGACGAGCTGGTGTCAAACGGCGGTCTGACGCGCTGATCAGTCAGCTCGGACGCGGCTACCGTGGCTGGCCCCCGGCACGCAACCAAAACAAGACCTGAGCGTGGGCAGTGCTTCTCCGTTCGAGAGTCGATCGGTGGTGTGTCTGAAGATTGAAGTGCTTAAACCTGATGCGGGGTGCACACCGGAATCGATGTGCACCCCGCTGAGTCAAGCACCAAGGTTCTCAGAGTACCTTGGACAAGAAGTCCTTGAGCCGATCTGATGTCGGGTTGCCAAAGATCTGCTCTGGCGGACCGTATTCTTGGATCACGCCGGCATCGATGAAGGCCACTCGGTCAGCCACTTCCCGAGCAAAACCCATTTCGTGTGTCACCAACACCATGGTCATGCCCTCATCGGCAAGACTGCGAATAACACCCAGCACTTCACCGACCATTTCGGGATCCAGCGCTGAGGTCGCTTCATCAAAAAGCATAATCTCAGGATTCATCGCCAGAGCCCTGGCGATGGCCACACGCTGTTTCTGTCCGCCCGACAGGGATGCTGGTCGTGCGTCAGCTTTTTCTTCGAGACCAACGCGGCGTAGTAATTCCAGAGCTTCTGTGCGTGCTCGTTCTTGAGTATATTTTTTAACCTGGGTCGGCGCTAACGTAATGTTTTCAGCCACGGTCATGTTGGGGAACAAGTTGAAGTGCTGGAACACCATGCCAACGTGTTTACGGACTTCATTGAGGTCAATCTTTTCGTCGGACAGGTTGAAGCCACCCAACCAAATATTGCCTGAGGTAATGGACTCCAACCCGTTGATGCAGCGTAGCAGGGTAGATTTTCCCGAGCCGGATGGGCCAATAATACACACGACCTCACCGGTTTTGACATTGGCATTGATCCCGCGCAGTACCTCATGTTCGCCGAATGATTTGTGGAGATCCTCGATACGAATGACGTTGGTCTCGTCATCGGAGATCAATGGGATTGTGGAAGTTTCTGGACTCGACATTAATTATTCACCCTTCTATCCACAAAGTTTGCCAGAGCGGTCAACAACCAGACCGCCACGAAGTAGATGGCCGCAACGATCAACAACACCTCGGTGGTACGGAAATTCGCCGCATAGATTTGCTGAGCCTGGTACAGCAACTCGCCAAAACCAATGGCCAGCAGCAATGAGGAGTCCTTGAGCATGATGACCAACTGGTTGATCAGCGACGGTGTCATGATCTTGAACGCTTGGGGGAGGACGACCTTACGCATGGCCTGACCTTGTGTCAGTGCCAGGGACCGGGCCGCTTCGGTTTGTCCGGGATCGACTGATTGCACAGAACCACGGACGATTTCCGCGATGTACGCCGCTCCGTTGAGTGACAAGGTTAAAGCACCAGCGACCCAGATGGAGATTGGGACGCTGATCAACTGTGGCAGACCGAAATAAAAGAAGAACGCCCAGACCAGAATTGGTGTGCCACGGAAGACGGCGATAAAGGCTGTGGAAATCCCACGCAGCACAATATTCGACGAGATCTTCATGAAACCAAACATCAAGCCCAGTGCCATGGCAATGGCAAATGAGACGCCGGTGATGAGCAAAGTATTGCGCAGTCCCACCATCAACGCTGGCATCGAGGTTGCTAACAAACCGAAGAAGGTTGACGGATCCGGACCGGATTCCCCACCGATGTAATGGTCAAGAATCTCTTGGTATTCACCGGATTCCTGCAGGTTGGCCAGGCCCTCGTTAAACATTGCTAACAGTTCTCGGTTCTGGTCCTTATTCACCAGAAAACCGTAGTCACCGGTTGGCTCGGGTTCTGATACCAGCTCCAGCCCCGAGCCTTGTTGGATCCCGTAGGCAATAATTGGCAGGTCATCAACAAGTGCTGCATCGTGCCCAGACTTGACCGATTCCACCATGGTGGTAGTTTGATCAAGCGCGTTGATCTCGAAGTCGTAGTCTTGTTGCATCTCGCGAGCCCACTCTTCGGAAAGTGACCCGGTCTTGACCGCCACGGATTCGCCCTCAAGGTCTTCCCAACCAGAAATGCCGGAGTCTTCCAGGGTTGCGATGGTCAATTCACCAGTGAAATATGGTTCTGAGAAGTCATAGACTTGTTGACGTTCTTCCGTGATCCCTGCACCGGCAATCACCCCGTCCACCTGATTGGCGGTCAATGCCTGCAGCGCCGCATTGAACCCCATGGACCGAAATTCGACACGGAAGCCTTGATCCTCGGCGATAGCCTTCATCAGGTCGATATCGATCCCCACCAGTTCGCCGGCAGGGTCGCGAAATTCAAATGGCGCAAATGTTGTGTCTGTACCAATGACATACAGCTGGCCTTCTGGATCGCCGCCTTCAGCATCGGGTGCAGTATCTGCTAGTGCAGATGGCACCATCAAGAAGCTGAAGAGTGCCACGAGCCCGGCGAAGACCCATGACACAAAGGTCTTATTTTGCCTCATCTCATCACTCCAATTAGTTAGTCAGGCATAAAATCATAGCTAATCAGAGCACGATACAGTTGTACAATCTTCGTCTGCGCTAAGTTACTGAAGTACAAGACGAATCTTCGATATCAAGCTGTTATGGGTAATATAGGAGAATCTTCGTACTGTCATAGGAGAAGGGGCGCGACGAAATATGCGCATCGACAACGATTCTCAGCGCTGGTTGCAACACCACCATCAGACTCAGGCCGTTCCATGACAGATCCACATAACCACAGTGTGCCATATCGAGTGAATGCTGATGTCGGCAATCATTGGAGAAATATTTTTCAACGAGAACATCCTGACGATTTGCCTATGCGAGCTGTCAATTCACTTCGGCCGCGGCAAGACCCAAGGATCCTCTCAGCTGCAATCGCCAAACGCATATATTCAGCCGGATGCCCCAAACGTATTGCAGCCATTAAGTGGCATGCCGCATGAACGCCAGGGCGATCGCATGATAAATCTCGGGCTGGCAATGTATCAATGCAAGATGTCTAGAACATCGTGTTTTACCCTAGTAAGAACACTTTCTCGGCGCACACTCCGGAATCGCGCATTTTGTGGCCCGGGGTCTGTGCTCAGGGAGTATAGCGACGACTTAGGCGGTAGCTCCCCGCTTGTTCGATAAGATCTATAACTGAATCATCCCGATCCCGCACCGGGTGATTCGCCGGTCACACAGAATTGGTAACAATGTCACAATTATTTGGTACTGACGGTGTTCGAGGCATAGCCAACGAAAAAATTACCGTCGAACTCGCAATTGAACTTGCCCAAGCCGGGGCAGCTGTCCTCGGATTCGAGAATTCCAACGGAGCACGCCCCAAAGCCGTGGTGGCAAGGGACCCGCGTATTTCTTCGGAATTTATCACCGCCGCCGTGTCAGCCGGTCTGGCATCATCGGGCGTTGACGTCTATGACGCCGGTGTCATGCCAACCCCAGCAGCCGCCTATCTGGTAGATGACATCAATGCTGATTTTGGTGTCATGATCTCCGCGTCACACAACCCAGCTCCAGACAACGGCATCAAATTTCTAGCACGCGGTGGCGATAAACTCACCGATGCACAAGAAGCCCGTATTGAAGCGCAACTGAGCCAACCTCCCTTACGTCCCATTGGTGCCGAAGTCGGCCGTGTGCGCAGGTTTTCCGATGCGGAAGACCGTTATGTCATCCATCTACTGAAATCACTGCCGAACCGACTGGATGGGCTCAAAGTCGTCATCGACGCCGCCCACGGAGCAGGTTCTGCAGTGGCACCGCAGGTTTTTGCAGACGCTGGCGCCGAGGTCGCACTGATCGGGGCCGACCCAGATGGTCTGAATATTAACCAAAACTATGGCTCCACCCATATGGAAAACCTTCAGGCTGCCGTACTTGAACACGGTGCTGATCTTGGCATCGCATTGGACGGGGACGCTGACCGGTTCTTAGCTGTAGATCACAGCGGCACCGTCGTCGACGGCGATCAGATCATGGCGATCATGGCGTTGGCTCTGAAAGAACAAGGCAAACTCAAAGATGACACCTTGGTTGTCACGGTTATGAGTAATCTCGGGTTGAAGCTGGCAATGCAAGCACACGGGGTCAATGTCGTGGAAACCAAGGTGGGAGATCGGTACGTGCTAGAGGCTATGCACCAGAAAGACTATTCTCTGGGTGGCGAGCAATCCGGCCATATCATCTTCTCTGAATGGGCCACGACCGGCGACGGGATTTTGACCGGGCTACACCTTGCCGCGCGATTAAAAGAAACCAAGAAGACCCTGGCTGAGATGTCAGAAGTCATGACGCGACTGCCACAAGTGTTGATCAACGTCAAAGACGTCGATAAAGATGGGGTCGGCAAGAACGGTATCGTTGCCGAGGCGGTTGCCAAAGTCGAGACCCAACTTGGCGAAACGGGACGCGTACTGCTACGCCCATCGGGCACCGAGCCAGTGGTTCGCGTCATGGTCGAAGCAGCTGACAAAGACACCGCAGAATCCCAGGCCCAACTGCTGGCGAGTGTGGTGTCGGAAAACCTCTCACTGTGAGTGCACCTAACGAGCACCCCGCCGAGGAAGAGTCACCGAAAGCCGAAGGATATTTCCGTCGCGACGTCGATGAGTTCCATCGGGAAGCCAACGTGCTTGCCGGGCATGACCCGCAGGATGTTTCAGCAGACCCACCAAAAAACCTGACAACTCGACGGCTCCTAGTCTTTGGCATTCTAGTAGTAGCTGGTGTGCTTGCCGCCGCATTAGCCATGGGTCTGATGGCTATTCCGGTCTGTGAAAATCCACCGTACAACTGGATGCCGTGCATCCCGAATTTCTAGGGGACGATACATCAGCCCTCCGATAAGGCACCGGAGGGCTGATGTGTCTTTTTTCGTGTGAGAAGTTTTAGACGCGTGGCCGATTTGTCAAAGCATCGCGAATTTCACGCAGCAGCGCAATTTCTTCTGGAGTTTCTTCTTCGTCTTCTTCTTCGCGCTTACGCATTGCGATGAGCTTATTCATCGGGGTCACGATGAAGAAATACACGGCAGCTGCAACCAGTAAGAAGTTCACCAGGGCGGTGAGCAGGACACCAAATGCGATTTCGTTGCCGTTGAGGGTGATTTTGGCGAAATCGTCGAAATTCGGCGAACCGACGAGCGCGGAGATCAGCGGCATTAAGACTGAGTCTGTTAGAGCCGTCACGACCTGTGTAAAGGCGGCACCAATAATTACAGCAACGGCAAGGTCCATAACATTACCCTGCGCTAAGAAGTCTCTAAATCCCTTGAACATAACTCATAGTATAAGGTCAAACCCCATCATTACAGTATGAGATATGCGTCACGATGGGTCTATTCTTGGTAATCTGGCGCTGGATCTAATTCAAATTCGCGTTCTGCAACGCCAGAATGCTCGACAATATGCTGTGCATATTGTTCACCGAAGTAGCGTAAGTGCCATGGTTCGTAGGAAAAACCCGTGTATTCGTCCTCGTCTTCAGGGTAGCGAATAACAAACCCAAACTCGTGAGCCCGCTCAACCAGCCACTGTCCGGCTGGGGTATCACCAAAGCTTTGTTTTAGGGTGTGCTGACCTCCTGGTGTATCAACATCAAGTGCCAATCCCGTTTGGTGCTCGGAAAATCCTGGTCGAGCCGACATTTCATCGGTATTCGTCGTGCCGTATCGGCGAACGTAGTTGTCATACAGTTGGGTCTGGTAATCATACGATCGATACGCTGAGATGACCGTCAGGTTGATGCCGTCCTGATGGGCAGCTTCAAACATCGCTTGTGTTGCTTCGGCGGCTTCTTTTCGCAGCATGGGAGCACTTGTCCCGAACTGGCTGGGTAACTCCACCAGATCTGTCGGTTCGTAGTCAGCCGGCAGGGGGCGTAGTTTATTGACGATAACCGTTATCGAATCCGGGGACTCCAGATCCTCGGGGATGTGCGATGCATCCTGCGTCTCCTGGTCTGTTGAGTCAGGCGTCGTTGACTCGGGCAGGGCTACTTCAATTTTGGGTAGAGCAGGTGTGCTCATGGTCGGCGACGGCGTGCTGTTCGTGTTTGCGCGTTCCTCCTGGGCCGTCACCGGGGTGAGTGTGACCTCATCGACCTGCCGGGGGACAGGCTCTGATGACTGTGGTGATGACGGTAACGACTCCGAAGACGTTGAAGACTTGGTGGCACTTGACTGTTTTCGACCAGGGGCAACTGTCAGCTTCATATCGCTGTCATCGCTTGAAGTCACTGGATACGTTTCTGGTTTCAGCGGCGAAAATTCTTGCACCTGGCGTCCCATGGTCTCAGCAACAACGGGCGGGGAGACATAAATACTTGCTCCAAGACACGCCAACGTGACCGCAGCAGCGGTCACAGTCACCGTTGTGTTTCGTGGCATGCTCAGATTTTCCTCATCAGGACGCGTCTGACGTAGTGGTCTGCGTTCTTGGTCAATACTAGTTTAGCTCTGCCCCGAGTAGGCAAGACGTTTTGGATCAGATTCGGTCCGTTGATCCGATCCCAAATACCGGTGGCAGTTTTAATGGCTTCCGTATCGGTCAGGGCCGCATAGCGGTGAAAGTAGGAATCTGGGTTGGCAAAGGCCCCCGAACGCAGTTTCATAAAGCGCTTGACATACCAGTTGCGAACTGCTTCGTGCGGGGCATCAACATAGATGGAATAGTCGAAAAAGTCAGACACCGATAGACCAGAGGTGCCATCGGAACGTGGCCGCGGCGGGGCCAACACGTTGAGCCCTTCGACAATCAACACATCTGGACGCCGCACCACAATTTGTTGATTGGGCACAATGTCATAGGTCAGATGCGAATACATCGGGGCCCGCACTTCCGGGACCCCAGCTTTGACATCTGAGACAAAACGCAGCAAACGGCGGCGGTCGAATGACTCGGGAAAGCCTTTGCGCTCCATCAGACCCCGCCGTCGCAGCTCAGCATTGGGATAGAGGAAACCATCGGTGGTCACCAACTCCACCCGTGGGGTGTTGGGCCAGCGACGCAACATTTCCTGCAACACGCGGGCAATCGTCGACTTGCCGACTGCCACCGAACCTGCAACACCAATGACAAATGGGGTGCGGCGCGTGGTCTCACCCAGAAATTTATTGGAAGCTTCCCGGAGTTTGGCAGAGGCTTCGACGTAGATGCTCAGCAGGCGGGATAGCGGCAGATAGACCTCAGCCACTTCGGTTAGGGACAGTTGATCTCCCAGCCCCCGCAGCCTCTCGACGTCAGACTGGTCGAAAGGTTGTTCTAGCTCGTGGGCTAGTCTTGACCATGTAGCACGGTCAAGTTCAATAAATGGCGAGTACGACTGCTGTGGCTCGACCGGGGGTGAGCCCACGAAATTGATGGGCTCAGTTACCGGACTCACCGGAGTGTTTGGTGAATCGGGGGCTCCTGCAGCAGAGCTGGTCGCATCACGAATGTGGAAATTCACCTCCTCATTATGGCTCATCAAACCGGACAGAAGACAATTATTCATACCCAGCTTAGCTACCGGCAAGGGTAATTAACAGAGTTTAGAATCAGGAGATCGGTGAAACAGCCACAAGAGCAGCCGACCATACCCACGGGCAACAGCGGATATATCCAAGCGTTCTTGGCATATTTGCTGTGGGGCGTTCTGCCGATCGTGTTCGCCTATTACATGACAAGCCATCCGGTTGACCTACTGGCATGGCGCATTATTTTTGCGCTCGGCGTCACACTGGCTGCTATCTCGTGTATGCGTGGGGCATGGAAACGGTTGGGTACCGCGATGAAGACCCGACGTGACCATTTATTGCTCATCTTGGCCGGACACCTCATCTTGATTAACTGGGCCATATATATTTATGCGGTGGCAACCAACCGCGTGCTGGAAGCCTCGTTAGGCTATTTTATCAACCCCGTGGTGACTATCGTGCTGGGGGTTGTGCTTCTCAAAGAACGGTTGCGAGGCTTGCAGTGGACAGCGGTGATCGTGTCATGTATCGCCGTGATCGTGTTGACCGTAGAACATGGCCACTTGCCGTGGATTTCCCTGACACTGGCCTGCTCATTTGCGCTTTATAGCCTGGTCAAAAATAAAACCGGCCCGTCGGTAGACTCGCTGACCGGACTGACCGTCGAAACCCTATGGTTAGCAGTGCCATCAACGGTGTGGTTGGTCTTGGCTTCAATGGGACTACTGGGTACCGCCGCAGGTATAGGCGTCTTTGAAACATTCGATACCGTACAAAGTGTCACTCTGCCGGTGGTGGGGTTCGTCACCGTTATCCCGTTGGTGTTATTTGCCGCAGCTGCCGCACGATTGCCGCTATCAACGGTGGGCATGTTCCAATACATTGCACCTATTGCGCAATTCCTCTTTGGGTATTTCGTATTCCATGAGGCCATGTCAACGGGCCGTTGGATCGGGTTTATTTTGGTCTGGGTGGCGGTGATTATTCTTATTGCAGATGTTCTACGACAGATACGACAGAACCCGAAGTTACGAATCACAACATCGCAAACTGCCCGAGAAGAACCGGTAGACTACACATCATGATCATTGGCATAGGTGTGGACATGGTTGACATTGCGCGCTTTGAGCGACAGCTGGAACGGACTCCGAAACTTCGTGAGCGTCTATTTACTCCGGCTGAACGCGAATTAAGCCTGCAGTCGCTGGCGGCCCGATTCGCCGCCAAAGAGGCCGTTGCCAAAGCCCTTTCCGCTCCAGCCGGCATGAACTGGCAGCACTGCCAAATCGGTCGCGAAGCATCCGGTGTGCCCTACGTGGTGGTCACTGGAACCGTTGCCGACATCGCCGAAGCCAAAGGTGTCCGACGCTGGCATCTGTCCTTATCCCACGACGGCGGCTGGGCCACCGCCATGGTTGTGGCCGAGGGCTAATGCGTCGCTGCTATACCGGAACCCAGATTCGCGCGGCCGAGACGCCGCGACTGGAAGCTGGTGACGGTCCGGTCCTGATGCGTCGCGCCGCATGGGGACTCGCACACCACACCCTTCAACTATTGGCAACCCGCGGCCGAACCTACGGCAGCCGAGTCATCGGACTGATCGGGAAAGGCAATAACGGCGGCGATACACTGTGGGCACTCAGTTTTCTCGCCAAACGCGGCATTGCCATTGCGGCCATCCCCATCAATACGACCACAACCGATCTGCATCCGGAGGGCCTGGTCGCATTTCGCCGTGCAGGTGGTCGCATCGTCGATGAGATTGCTCCCGATACTGCCGCCATCCTAGACGGGGTGTTCGGTACCGGATTTTCTGGCAGCTTTGATCTGCCCGGCTACCTAGCGACGAATGATCTTAGCCTTCCGACAACGGCCGCCGTCATTGCCTGTGACATTCCATCGGGCATCTTGGCCGATACCGGCCAGATACCCGGGGCAGCGTTGGCAGCTGATTTGACTGTGACCTTTGCCGCACCCAAGGTGGGACTGTTGGCTGAAGCCGGAAGTCAACACAGCGGTATGATCCGCGTCGTCGACATCGGCATTAACGACCACCTGACAGCCATTGAGCACCCATGGTGGATTGCAGAAATCCCTGACGTAGCTCAAAGCTATGGGACACCTGCCTGGGATGTGCATAAATATTCGCGCGGTGTGCTCGGTGTAGTGGCCGGATCAGCAGAATATCCTGGCGCGGCCGTACTGGTGGTCAATGCTGCAGCCGCGACCGGGGTCGGGTACATTAGCCTGGTTGCTGAACCGCCACGTGGCAAAACGGTTGCAGATAAAGTTATCAGCGCCAACCCGCAGGCTGTTGTTGCAGACCACCTTACGGATAAAGCGACCTGCGTTGTGGTTGGGCCTGGGCTTGGGCAAACCAGACGAGCCAAAGAGGCCACCGGTGCAGCACTCCAAGCAGCACTACGACTACAAATTCCAGTCTTAGTCGACGCCTCAGCACTCGACGTCTTGCAAGCCGAGGTATTCGAGCGGGGATTTGCGGCCCTGGTGTTGACGCCCCACGTAGGGGAGATGCGACGTCTCACACAACGACTAGCCCCGGATCTTGCTGAGCATTCGGTTGTCGACCAGGCTGAAGAATTCGCGCGACGCTTTGGAGCGTGGATCGTGTTGAAATCAGCCACCACTTATGTGTTTGGTCCCCACGGCGTCCGCGGTCTGCACCCGGGGCGCACCGCAGAACTGGCGACCGCAGGAACCGGCGACACGTTGGCAGGAATACTGGGGGCCGGGCTGTCGCGACTGCGACCCGAAGACCACGACTTTAGCCAACAGCTCTTTAACACGCTCAGTGCCGGCGTGCGATTACACTCAATGGCCGGTGAACTGGCAGCCCGCGACGGCGGCGTCGTCGTGAGCACGCTGGAAGATTACATTCGTCAAGCAAAACGTCAAGGTCTGGAATAATAAACGTCACTATGGCTACATGTTGGAGTTCAGAACCGGAACGCTGGGTGACCATCGATCACTCGGCGTTGGCGCATAATATTCACACCATCGCCCAGTGGGTCAAACCTGCCCAGGTGATGGCCGTGGTCAAAGCCGATGGCTACGGCCACGGCGCGGTAGAAGTCGCCCAAACTGCAATAGCCGCCGGAGCCACCTGGCTGGGCACCGCCCATATTACCGAAGCCCTGAGGTTGCGCGAAGCCGGTATTACCGCGCCCCTGCTGGCCTGGTTGCACACGATTAACACACCATTTCAAGCGGCCATCGAACACAACATTGACATTGGGGTCTCTGGCCCAGAACTTGAAGCCGTGGCGGAGGCCGCGGGCAATGCCGATCTGCCTGCTCGCGTTCACCTGAAAATTGACACCGGCCTATCCCGCAACGGGGCGGTACCAGAAATCTGGGATGACCTGTGCAAGCGTGCCTCCGAACTTCAACAAGCCGGAACCCTGCGGGTTGTGGGCGTCTTCACCCACTTTGCCAACGCCGATGACCCAGAAGGCGACGCCGACGTCGATGCTCAACTGAGCCTCTACCATGAGTCAGTAGAAATCGCTCGCAAGCACGGTCTGACCGTTGATGTGCGACACGTGGCCAACTCACCGGCCTTGCTATCACGCCCCGATACCCACCTGGACATGGTCCGGGCCGGGGTGGCCATCTACGGGCTGAGCCCATTTCCCGACCGTACTGCCCAGGACCTCGGGCTGCGCCCGGTCATGAGCTTTGGGACCACCGTAGCCAATAATAAACCCGCCGATGTGGGCACCGGGGTGTCCTATGGTTATGCTTACCGTTGCGAACTGCCCACCCGACTGGCCCTGATACCCGCCGGATATGCCGACGGAGTGCCGCGTACCGCCGTGGGAGCACCGGTATGGATTCAGGGCAAGTTCTACCGCGTTGCCGGTACGATCGCCATGGACCAATTTGTCGTCGATCTACAAACCGAGCGCAATGATGTAACCACCGCACCCGTTGGTGCTGAAGTCGAATTATTCGGCGAAAAATCTGGGATCTCTTCGGACGCCTGGGCTCTTGCCGCCGGCACCATCAACTACGAGCTGGTCACTCGCATCGGGTGCAGGGTGCCCCGGGTGCATAAACAGTGGGTGTAATGATGCACCAGGAAATAGAACTTGCCGACCTTGCAGCCACCCAACGCCTAGCCGTTGCCGTTGGCCAACAGGTACGCGCCGGTGACGTCATTATTTTGACCGGCGAACTCGGCGCCGGTAAAACCACTTTCACTCAGTCACTGGCCAGGGCACTGGGCATCACCGCGCCTATTACGTCGCCAACCTTTGTCCTGGCCCGTCACCATCATCATCCCGACGACGGCCTGAACCTCGTTCACGTCGATGCCTACCGCATCACCGGCGCCGACGAACTCGCCAGCCTCGATTTAGAATCTTGGCTAGCAGACTCCGTGGTCGTCGTGGAATGGGGCCGCGGCACTGCCGAAGCCCTGACCGATGCCTACCTGGACATTGAACTCCTTCGCCCCGATGCGCCCTACGACGAACTCATCACGGATTTTTCAGACGACGACATCCAAGAGCCCCGCACGGCGATTATCACCGGGCACGGGCAACGTTGGGAAGGAATCCAGCTGATATGAGCCAAATATTCTTAGCGCTCGATACCTCCGCCACCGCCTCGGCGGCCATCCTGCGCGACGAGCAGATCGTGGCACACCGGGCCACCGATTCCCAACGGAACCACTCAGAAGTCTTAGCCGGCTTTATCACCCGGGTGCTCACCGACGCCGGACTCGACCCGACGGCACCACAGGGCCTGGACGGCTTATTCGTTGGTGTCGGCCCCGGCCCCTTTACCGGACTACGCGCAGGGATTGTCACCGCCCAAACCCTGGCCCACACCTGGGATATCCCGGCCCACGGCGTCCTCAGCCTGGATGGGCTGGCCCACCGAGTGGCGCCAGAAGCCTTGCGCAGCGGGGTCGATGAATTCATCGTCGCCACCGATGCCCGCCGCAAAGAGGTCTATTGGGCCCACTATGACAACATCGGCGGCCAGCCCCAACGCCTCCACGGGCCCTTTGTTACCGCTCCATCCGAAGTCACCGAACTGCCCGTCTACGGCGCCGGCGCAGGCCTATATCCACAACACCTCTACGGTATGACCAACTTCACCGACGCCGTACCGGATGCCGCAGATATCGCAGCCTATGGCGCTCTGGTACTCCGTCGCGGCCAGGCACTGCTGCCAGTGGAACCGCAGTACTTGCGCGGCCACGATGCCCAAATCCCAAAACAATTACGTAAATGAACGCGCCAGCACCACTGCAGTTGCCACCCGGCTACACCCAGCGTACCTGGACGGCCGCGGATCTCACCGAGATCACCAAACTCGATGCCCTGATCTTTGGTCCGGACGCCTGGTCCTACCAACTCTTTGAAGCCGAATACCAGGCATCCAATGCCGCCAACCCGCACACGTTCTATCAGGTCATCACCCATAACCACGACCTTGTCGGTTTTGCCGGGATCATATTTGGCCCACCATTCGCTGACATCACCACCATCGGCATTCACCCCGACCACGTCGGCAAAAAACTCGGTGCTGCCCTGCTCATCTGGTGCATCCGCATCGCCTGCGCACTGGGCGCCAAAGACATTTTGTTAGAGGTTCGGGCCGACAACCACACCGCCCAACGGCTTTATGCCGACAACGGATTCACTCATATCCACACCAGACCTAAGTATTATCCTGGCGGAATAGACGCCTGGATCATGCGTAAACACCTGCGCGAACCAGAAACATCCAGCAGGACCAAGGAGTAACATGACATCCCCGATCGTAATAGGGATCGAAACCTCGTGCGATGAAACCGGCATCGGCATCGTATCTGGGACCACCCTGCTGGCTCACCAGGTTGCATCATCCATGGATGAACACGTGGCCTTTGGCGGGGTCATCCCCGAAATCGCCGCCCGCGCACACGTCACCGAATTTCTACCCGTACTGGAAGCGGCCCTGGCCGAAGCCAACATCACCCTCGACGACGTTGATGCCATCGCAGTCACCGCCGGCCCCGGACTCGCCGGCGCTCTGATGGTCGGAGTTGCCGGTGCCAAAGCTCTGGCAGTAGCCACCGGCAAACCGCTCTATGGGATCAACCACCTCATTGCCCACATCGGCGTGGGCTTTCTCGACGACGTCGGCGCTGACCTCCACAACGTCAACCAACTCGGTGCGCTGCTCGTGTCCGGTGGGCACACTGAAATGTTGAAGATCAACTCGCTCACCTCCGACGTCGAACTCCTGGGTTCCACAATCGACGACGCAGCAGGCGAGGCCTACGATAAAGTCGCCCGACTGATCGGCGCAGGATACCCCGGTGGACCGGTGATCGACACGATGGCACGCCAGGGCAATCCCACCGCCTTCAAATTTCCCCGCGGACTCACGGCCCCCAAGTTCATGGGTAACGCCCAGGAACCCGGCAAAGATCGATACAACTGGTCATTTTCTGGACTCAAAACCGCGGTGTCTCGTGCCGTGGAACAATTTCAACGACGCGACATGGATATTCCGGTCAACGACATCGCAGCGTCCTTCCAGGAAGCGGTGGCTGACGTCATTACGCATAAGGCAGTCTTGGCAGCAACCGAGCACGGTATCGACCACATTCTGCTGGGCGGGGGAGTTGCTGCAAATTCTCGGTTGCGCGCCTTGCTCACCGAACGCACTGCGGCCGCAGGCATTGGCTTGACCATTCCACCGATCAATCTGTGCACGGATAACGGTGCGATGGTTGCCGCCCTGGGTGCGCAACTCGTCGCGGATGCAGTAGAACCATCGCCGATGAATTTTTCCGCTGATCCGACCCAATCGGTCAACCTGGTCAGCGTCTAAACCGCATACCAACTGCAAGGCTGCGAACACGGCCAAGAAGTTTACCAGTTGCGGATCGAACGAACGGTCTCCGCGGCAGAGCTCAACACCAGGTTTGTCGCCTGCTGCTGAGACAGTCTATCGCCGAACTTCGACTGCGTCTCAGCACGCTGTTGGGCCGCGGAGTTATCCGCGCGCAACATGTCTTCGACCCACTGCAGCTCCTTGGCACACCCTAGATGATCGGCGATAGGTTCAAGGCGGTTTAACACCAGTTCCAGATGATCCGTCACCAACATCTCTGTGCCTGCCGTATCGATAATAGCGATGGTGTCCAGACCATAGCGGGCTGCGCGCCACTTATTTTCTTGTACATACCAAGGGGGCAAAATATCGACGTGTTCCAGTGCATCGACGTCGCCGCCGACAACTTCGTGTACCAAACATTGGGTCAACGCGGTAATAGCTCCCACCTGCTGCAGAGTGGACACTCCATCGCACACCCGCTGTTCGATGGTGCCGTATCGGGGTACCGGCCGGACATCCCAACGAATCTCGCTGACGTCATCAATGACCCCGACGGTGGACAACTGCTCGACGACGTTTTCGTAGTCAGCCCAGTCATAGTACTGAAACGGCAACCCGCTGGTAGGTAACTGCTGGAACAGCAATGTACGCTGTGAAGCATAGCCGGTATCGTAACCAACCCAGTATGGACTAGAGGCACTCAGTGCCAGCATGTGTGGATAGTACTGAATAAGATAATTCAGCGCCGGCATTGCTTTGTTAATGTGGTCTAGCCCGATGTGCGCGTGTACCCCATAGATCAGCATTTGCTGGCCCCAGTACTGGGTGCGGTCCAACAGCTTCCGGTAACGATACCCGGAGGAGACTCGTTCCTGGAACGGGTTGGCAAAAGGGTGCGTGCCTTGTGAAAACAAGGTCAGATCGTCATCTGCGATCAAATCAAGAATATGTTGTCCCGCGGTGGCCAGCTGGTCTAGTCCGTCTCCGACCCTTTGACATACCCCGGTGACCAATTCCAATGTGTTGAGCATAAACTCGCCAACAATCTGAAATGGCGCATCCGAAGGGACATTCAGATTTGCCAAAATGTTATCGCTAACATTGCGTAACTCGCCGGTGGCACTATCGACAAGCCCAAGCTCCCATTCGATACCAACGGTCGACTGGGAAGACTTTGCAAATTCCAAACGCACCTTGAAGCCTTTCGTCATGATCTTTTCGTCAATAGTACCGGGCACCAGAGTGCGGCAAAGCTGTCGGATGTCGTGAGTCAGCCCCATATTTCCCAATGGCTGTCCAAGTCTCATATCTGAAACAGCAAAAATGGTCTACTTCGGCTTCGGTAAGATCTGCGCACGCGTAATATTGCAGCAGAAAATTTGTCGTGCATCGTCGGACAACAACCAACATTACCCAATTGTGTCGAGCGTTAGATCACACTTGAATGAGATCGCCAGCATGAATAACAGTCAATAACTTCCACTCAATCAAAGATATCTCATTGATTCCGAGTACTTTATTGGATTCCGGTGCCTCTTGTAGAGCTGCGCTTTTGAGTGTGACCTGAATAACAGCATCTCACCTTGCGCTAATTGACGCAGGCTGCCTAAACTGATCAATTGTTAGCTTAGGCGTGCCTAAGTGCACAAGAGTGCTAATCTGTTATTTTACTCTGTCATTTTGGAGACTGAACGTGAAAAATTTTGGACTGACACGTTATCGTGTAGCCGCCCTGCTTGCGGTTGGTGCCCTCGGGCTATCCGCTTGCGGGACCGCAAATTCAGACGATACTGCGGAAGCTGAAAGCAATGGTGGCGACGCTGCAACTGTTGAAGTAACCGATATGGCCGGTACCACCCATACTGTTCCAACAGAACCGGAGTCGGTTATTGCTACTGATAACCGGGTATTCCGCACCCTTGCCGAGTGGGATATTGATCTGTCTGCTGCACCAGTTGACCTGATGGCTGATGACCTACCAGTGTTAGAGAAATACACTCAGAATGAAGACATTCTCAACCTCGGAAACCACCGTGAACCAGACATGGAATTGGTCACCGCGGCTCAGCCTGACCTGGTGATCAACGGCCAGCGCTTCAGCCAGCACGCCGAAGCCATCGCTGAAGCCAGCGATGAGGGTGTCCCAATTGTCGACACCAACATCGACACTGAATCTGGTGCTATCGACCAAGAGTTCCGCGATCAAATCACTCTGCTCGGCGAAGTTTTCGGACACCAGGATGACGCCGAAACCCTGATCGCTGATTTCGACGAGGCGCTCGACCGTGCCAAAGAAGCATATGATTCTGAGGTCTCAGTAACCGGACTGGTCACCTCCGGTGGCGATATCAACTACGCCGCTCCAACCACCGGTCGCGCAATCGGCCCACTCTATGACATTCTTGACATGACCCCGGCGCTTGAAGATGAAGGTTCAAGCGACCACCAGGGTGATGACATCTCGGTTGAAGCCATCGCCTCGGCTAACCCAGAATTCTTGATTGTTATGGACCGCGACGCTGCCGTCGGTGACGGCACCTCCGCTGGTGCCAAAGAACTCATTGAAGAATCTGAAGCACTGCAGGATGTACCTGCGGTAGCAAACGATAATATCTACTACATGCCAGCTGATTTCTATGTAGCTGAGGACATTCAGAACTACACCACTGTCCTCAACGAACTGGCTGATATGTGGTCGGAATAATATAAAAGGCTCTGCTGCGTGACGAAAATTTCCCAAACTCGCCCCACCGGGCTCGTGCCATCGATCGACGTATCGAAAAAACCAGGAATCTGGTCACGCACATGGCCGTTGCTGATCGGGCTGATGGTTACCATCAGCCTGGTCATAGCATCATTATTTATCGGGGTTTATGATCTGAACTCCGAGGGCGGACGCGAGATGTTCTTTATCACTCGCGTCCCCCGCACCCTTGCCCTGATACTCTCCGGGGCATCCATGGCGGTCGTCGGACTGATTATGCAGTTAATGACCCAAAACCGGTTCGTGGAACCCTCCACCACCGGGACCATTGAATGGGCCGGACTCGGCCTCATCCTGGCCTATATCTTCGTTCCGCAGCCCTCGCTGTTGCTGCGTATGGTCATCGCGATAGTTTTTGCCCTGGTCGGGACCTTAATCTTCTTCGCTTTCTTACAGCGCGTGGCCCTGAAATCCTCGCTGGTTGTACCAATCGTGGGGCTCATGTTAGGCGCAGTCGTCGGGTCGGTATCAACATTTGTTGCCCTACAGACCGATATGCTGCAAAATCTCGGCATCTGGTTTGCTGGTTCCTTTACCGGAGTCACCCGAGGACGATATGAGCTGCTATGGATCGTGGCGATCACCACGATCATCGTTTACTTTATTGCCGATCGATTCACCGTTGCCGGACTGGGCGAGGAAATCGCCACCTCGGTTGGATTGAACTATCGCACAGTGATGATCGTGGGTATTTCGATCATCGCCGTGACCACCGGCGTTGTCTCAGTGGTTGTGGGCTCACTGCCATTTTTAGGATTAGTCGTTCCCAACATCGTGTCAATGTTTCGAGGCGATAACTTACGCACAAACCTGCCCTGGGTCGTGATGGTGGGCATCGTGGTGATTACGCTGACCGACATCATCGGCCGAACGATCATTATGCCTTTTGAAGTTCCTGTGTCGATGATTCTGGGAGTACTCGGTGCTACCGTATTCGTCTTCCTCATCGTTAGAAGGGGGCGTCGTGGCTAGCACAACCGCTATAACTGTTGATCGCACTTCAAATTTTGTCAATACCAAACACCACCGCCGGTGGCTGTTTTCACTCATCGGCTTGATTATTGCCGCCATTGGGTTGACGATCGCCACAATCGTTTACGGAAACCCCATGCCATTTGGCAGTACAGGATTCTGGAAGATCGCCGAATCCCGTGTGGTCTCGGTTGTGGTTATTGCAGTGGTCGCGCTAGCCCATTCATTTGCTACCGTCGCATTCCACACCGTCACGGCAAACCGGATTGTCACCCCTTCGATCCTTGGATTCGAGGCACTGTATGGCCTGATCAATACGGCCGCAGTGTTCTTTTTCGGTGCCGTCGGTGCAACCCTGACCCGCGGGATTGTCTCCTACTTCTTCCAGGTCGTAGTTATGGTCGCCTTTGCCACGTTGCTTTACACCTGGCTGCTGGGATCAAAATTCACTAACGTACACACCATGCTGCTGGTCGGGGTGGTGATGGGAGCTGGACTGGCATCGCTGACCACATTCATGCAGCGTATGCTTGACCCCAACGAATTCGACATCCTCACCGCCCGACTGATGGGCAACATTTCCAATGCCAGCACCGAATACTTACCGTATGCGGTGCCAGTCGTTGGGATTGTGGCTATTTGGTTGGGACTGAATTCTCGGCGTCTGGATGCACTGTCTTTGGGCTCGGCCGTCTCAACCAACCTGGGTTTGACGCACCGCAGAGAGTTGGTCAAAGTACTCATCGCGGTGTCCATTCTTATGGCCATGACCACCTCGCTGGTCGGCCCCATGACCTTCCTGGGCTTCTTGGTCGCAACGATGGCCTATTCGATCGCTGACACCTACAGCCATAAAGCAGTGTTTCCGCTGGCGTTTCTGCTCGGGTATGTTCTGCTGACTGGCGCATATTTTGTCTTGCGGCACATTTTTTACGCCCAGGGTGCGGTTACCATCATCGTTGAGTTGATCGGTGGGCTAGTATTTCTTATCGTCATCATGCGGAAGGGGCGGCTATGATTACCCTGGAAAACGTTACAAAAACCTATGGAACCGAAACCACCATCGGACCTATCAGCGTGGAGATCCCGTCCGGGGGCATTACCTCGTTGGTCGGCCCCAACGGTGCAGGAAAATCCACGGTATTGACGATGATGGGTCGCCTCCTGAACCCGGATACTGGACGCATCACCGTTGGTGGGTTGGATGTGGCCAAAGCCAGATCCAACGACGTCGCCAAGAAACTGGCTATTCTGCGTCAGGAAAACCACTTCGTCACTCGACTCACCGTCCGTCAGCTAATCGGTTTTGGCCGCTACCCGCATTCGCGTGGACGTCTCACAGTCGAAGACGAGCGCCACATCAATGAGGCCCTAGATTTCTTAAACCTTGGGGCGCTGCAGGACAGATATTTAGATGAACTCTCCGGCGGACAGCGACAGCGGGCTTATGTTGCGATGGTGCTGGCACAAGACACTGAATATGTGTTCTTAGACGAACCGCTAAATAACCTGGATATGAGCCACTCGGTACAGATGATGCGCCAGTTGCGTGCCGCAGCCGATGAGCTGGGTCGCACCGTGATCGTCGTGATGCACGACATTAACTTCGCGTCCCGGTACTCAGACAATATCTTGGCCATGAATGACGGCCAGGTCACGCATTTCGACACGTGTGCAGACACCATGAAGTCCTCGGTTCTGACCGAAATTTTCGGCACCTCGGTGCGTATTATCGACGACGTCGATGGACCACTTGCCGTCTACTTCTAATCGCGCGTGACGTCATGGCATCAGTAACACTTCTTTGCCTACGGGACGATCATCACGGTTCCGCGCGCATGCGATAGTGTGGTTCGAGAAACCGACCCCAGCAAAAGACTGGCGAAGCCGCCATGACCACGCGTGCCCAGTACGGTCAGCTGGGCGCGTTGTGTGCAATCGATCATGGCCTCGGCCGGCAGTTTCCGCTCGACCACCGGTGATATCTCGACCCCGGGAACCTCGTGTTGCAAGACCTGCACTTCGGCCATCAACGAGCTCATCATGTCCTCGTGAATCTGTTGTTCCATTTTCTCGTTGGACGCCAAATACCAGACGGTCGAGGTGCCTGTGAAATGGGGTTGAGCCTGGATCAGTTCCAGCGTGACGCCCAGCCGCTTGGCCTCCTGGGCGGCCACCAGTGCTGCATTACGAGCGAGGTCGGAACCATCTACCCCCACCGCAACCGGCCGGGTATCCGGAGTGGTTGCGATGCCCTTGGTTTCTGCTTCATCACCGGAGTCTGCACTGTAGACGATCACGGTGGGGCAATGTGCGTGAGCGGGCAAGGCTGAAGCAACCGAACCCAGTACACTACCCCAGAATTTGCCCAGGCCACGGCGACCCACCACAATGAGTTGGGCATCGGCAGATAATTTGACCAACCAATCGGTTGCATCCCCGATCAGTGCTCGATAAGAGACCTCACCCGGGTAACGCTGCTCTGCTAGCAGTTTCTCAGCCTCAGCGAGTTTGTCTTCGGCCAGCCGGCGAGCCGGATCTTCGACCTGGGCGCCGGACATGCTGCGAATGTAATCGCTATATGGAAACACAAATGCTGAGGCGACCGTCAACGGTGCATTGCGCAAGGCAGCTGTTTGAGCAGCCCAGTACAGTGCATCAATGGCATGGGGTGAACCGTCGAATCCAACGACGACGCCCGGGTTCTTGTGCTCAGATGATGATGGGATGCTCATGCCGAAGACCTCCATGACTAGGATCGTGATTGCTTCCATGGTAGACCACGGCGTCATACCACGCATCACAACGACCATGGGGTGCGTTAGATTGGTTGGACAACCATTGCATATCGGGCATCGCCGACACGTGTCAGCACCAGGGTCAGGTGTTCACCGGATGCCGGTTTTTTGGTATTGCGTCCCTGCATCAGTGTGCGTCGCA
Organism: Enteractinococcus helveticum; assembly: GCF_020742345.1. GTDB lineage: Bacteria > Actinomycetota > Actinomycetes > Actinomycetales > Micrococcaceae > Yaniella > Yaniella helvetica_A. The sequence goes on from NZ_DYXC01000098.1 coordinate 23,394, forward strand.
ACTCTTCCGGTGAGACATCGACGCCACGCTTTTTAATATCGAGCCGAGTGACATTGTGTTCTTTGACGTACCCACGCAATGTCTTGATCTTATAGGGCAGCACTTCGATGATCCGATAGCCGGTGGCAAACGGCGTCTCCTGATACACATCAGAACAGAAATAGGCGATGTGCTCATCGAGTTGCCGTCCGGCGGCAGCATTGGTTGGATCGTCGTTCATAAAGCGTTCCACCATCAGGTCGGTGACCAGTCCGGAACGAATTACTGCGCCGTTGGGTTCATAGAGATACCCGGTGGCGCCGGCGATTCCAGTAACCGGAACCTGTGGGGAGCTACCAAAATTGGTTGACGACGTGAGCTCTGCGGCACCGGAGGCGTCAATGACCAGTGCTGCCCGGCGAATATCGGAACGTTGGGCCAGGTTGAACCACAACACGGCTTCGACCACGCTGCCGTGTAAGGAAACCCACTGGGCTTCAGCAGTGTCAGGAATGACGTTGTGCGCCAGAGCCGGACCGAGTTTAACCCCCAACGGGTAGCCGGCGTCGGCCAGTTCCTCAACGAAGGACAGGGGAGGGGAGAACGCCTCGGGATCAAAAATCCGCACGGTGCCCGACGAGAGGGTCTCACGACGTGCCGGATCCAGCCAGTAACCGCGAGCGGTTCCTTCGGCGGCGGGGTGGTCGGTAACCCATTGCATCGCATCAGCAACTTCGACACTGGCATGTGGGAACGGCATGAGGTTGATCGTGGTTGCTGCGGCGGTGGTCTCATCAATTTCGACGGCGGTTACGGCAATGTCCAATCCGGCGATGGCCAGCGAATCTGCTCCCAGCCCCGAACCCAGGTCGATAACCTCATCGACTCCGGCACGAGCAAAACGCCGTGCATGATGTGCGGCAACTTGTAACGAGGTGGCCTGTTGTAGACCGGCGTCGGTAAAGAGCATCTGTTCAACGAAGGGCCCAAATTTTGCGGCAGCTTGAGTCCGTAATTTCAGTTGTGTCAACACTGAATTCACGATGGGTGGCGCATAACCCTGGCCACGAAGTCGTTCAGCAAGCGCGAGCGTATCAGCGCTGGCATACTCACCGCTGCGCCATAACTCGTTGAGTAGCTTAAACCCCTTCGGGGTCAGGACGCCGGCAAGTTCAGAAGCAGTTGAATCAGACACAACCTCCAGCGTACCCGGTTCTTAGCGGCCGGGTGTATCCACGAAGTGGCGCCGTCGGGCGATGATCTTGGCCAATAGTGCACCCGGACGACGCTGGGCTAACGGCAAGACCCGATAGCCCGCGCTCAAGGCCACAAACGCTAACAGCGCTGCGATCAGACTGGCCCAAAATGGTCCCGGTGCGCCCCAGAGGGCAAGACACGGGGCAGAAACCAGCGGGAAGATCGCGCCACCAAAGAATCGAAATGCAGAAAACGCTGACGACGAAATATGCCGTGGCAGCTCCGTGGCGTTCAGGGCCCCTTCGGTAAAGATCGTATTGGCTGCGCCTTGGACGCCACCTAAGAAAATGATGCCGATGATGACGACCGTCAAATTGTGTGTATTCAGTGCCAGAACCACAAAGCCCACGGCTATCATCGTCAGGGTGATCAGGATAGCGGGGAGCATACCGAGGTATTTGATCATCGGTGCCGGCAGGGTCAACGAAAAGATCGCCAGTGCGGTACCCCAGCCGAAGAATACGGCGCCCAGCATCAACGACGAGTGCCCGACCCCGGATGCTTGCGCGGCAGTGGCCACGGCGTGCGGGGCATAGGCCAGTAGACATATGATCGTAAAGTTGCCCATGAACGAGGCGGTTGACCACAACAACAGTGGCTTCATACTCAGGGCTCGCAAGCCTGCTGTCACCGGGGCCGCGGAGGTTTTTGGTAGCGGCTTGACGAATACCAGGACGGTGGTGGCCGCGATCGTCATCAGCACTGCGGTGCCCAGAAATGGGGCACGCCAGGAAATGGTCCCCAGTGTGCCCCTACCAGTGGGCCAAGCGCCATCCCGAACCCAACGGCTGCCTCATATAAAATGATCGCCGGGGCAGACCCGCCGGACGATGCGCCAACAATTCCGGCCAGTGCCATCGTGACGAATAAGGCGTTGCCGAACCCCCAGCCAGCACGCAGTCCGATGACCTGCCCGATGGTGTCAGAGAGTCCGGCCATGCTGGCAAAGACCACGATGATGATTAACCCGGTGACCAGGGTGGTTCGAATACCGAGGCGTGCCGAGATCGCTGCGGCAAAGAACATCGTGCAGGCGGTGACAAATAAATAGGAGGTGAACAGCAGCATGGATTCCAGGGCTGTGGCGTCCAGGGAATCAGCAATTGTCGGCAGAATCGGAGACACCAACCCAATGCCGACAAACGAGACGGCTGTTGCAAAGGTGATAGCCCAGACGCTGGCGGGCTGGTGGATCAAGCGGCCAGTGGTCGCACTGGACATGACTAATCAGCTGCTTTCGACAATTAGGCGTTCCCTGTCAGATCATTGGCCAAGGTCTCTAGTAACTCCACGGCATGCTCAATGACGGCATAGTCGGCTGCGGAGAAGTTTTCTAGCATCGGTTGCAGGACCGTGGCTACCTGGCTGCGATACTCATCCAACATGTGCTGCCCCTGATCGGTGAGCTCGACCAGTTGGGCTCGCGCATCGGCTGGATCGGGTGCACGTACGACCAAGCCGCCATCCGCCAACCGGTTAACCGCAGAAGTCATCGCCGGCTGCGAAATGGATTCATAACTTGCCATGTGTGAGATCCGCTGTGGTCCGTGGCGTTCGATATAGCCCAGCGCTCGCATTGAGACCGCAGAAATTTCAATGTTGGCTACCTGGGTGACAACTCGGGCAAAACGTGACGAGGCTGAGACGATTTGATTAGCCAGCGGCCGCTGATCGGCTGAGGTGCCCTGCTGTTGTTCGGTGTGATGATTTGCGTCAGGCTGGTCCGCGTCATCAGAAGAATGCATAAATAGATTATATAAATGTTTTATACATATTTGCAAGCGTCGAAGAAATTAGCACTCTATTTGACCAAGTGCTAAACGGCGAATACAGTTGGAAATTGGCACCCGCGGCATGCGAGTGCTAAGCCTTTAGGTTCCAGCCATCCGGCACCCGCGACGACGGTTGGCTTGCCCGGCACATTGAACAATATTTACCTTTTACTTAGTAGGAGAGATTCATGGCTGTCTCCATCAAGCCTCTAGAGGACCGTATCGTAGTTGAACCACTGGCCGCCGAGCAGACCACTGCTTCGGGCCTTGTTATTCCTGACACCGCTCAGGAAAAACCACAGGAAGGCAAAGTTGTCGCAGTAGGCCCGGGCCGCGTTGCTGACAACGGCGAACGTATCACCGTTGACGTTGCTGAAGGCGACGTCGTGCTGTTCTCCAAATACGGTGGCACCGAAGTCAAATACGGTGGCCAGGAATTCTTAGTCCTGTCCGCTCGTGACGTGCTGGCCGTCATCGAAAAATAAGTCTGACACTTCGCTAAGCATTTTTCGAAACGAACTACGAAGGAGAACAGTTGGCTAAACAACTGCTATTCAACGACGATGCTCGTCGCGCACTGCAAGCCGGTGTGGACAAGTTGGCTGACACAGTCAAAGTCACTCTTGGTCCAAAAGGTCGAAACGTTGTCCTCGATAAGGCATGGGGCGCACCGTCGATCACCAATGACGGCGTGACCATCGCTCGCGACGTCGAGCTGGAAGACCCATTCGAAGATATGGGCGCACAGCTGGCTAAAGAAGTTGCCACCAAAACTCAGGATATCGCCGGTGACGGTACCACCACCGCAACCGTTCTTGCCCAGGCTCTGGTCAATGAAGGTCTGCGCCTGGTTGCTGCCGGTGCTGCACCTGGTGAAGTCAAAAAAGGTGTCGAAGCTGCAGTAGAAGTTCTGCAGCAACGCCTGCTGGATAACGCCGTGGAAGTTTCCGGTGACATGGTCTCCCACGTGGCGGCTATTTCCTCGGGTGAAGACGAAATTGGTGAACTGCTCGCCAAAGCCTTCGACACCGTGGGTGTCAACGGTGTGATTACCGTTGAAGAATCCTCGACCACCCAGACCGAACTGGAAATCACCGAAGGTATGGAATTCGACAAGGGCTACCTGTCGCCATACATGGTTACCGACGCTGAGCGTCAGGAAGCCATTCTGGAAGATCCATATATTCTGCTGACCCAGTCGAAGATCTCCAACGTCCAGGATTTCTTGCCACTGCTGGAAAAAGTCCTGCAGGAAAAGAAACCGCTGTTCATCGTTGCTGAAGACGTTGACGGTGAAGCCCTATCGACCCTGGTCGTCAACAAACTGCGCGGCACCCTCAACGCTGTTGCCGTCAAAGCCCCAGGCTTTGGCGACCGCCGCAAAGCCATGTTGCAGGACATCGCCACCCTGACCGGTGCACAGGTCGTCTCCGAAGACCTGGGCATGAAACTGGATCAGGTTGGTCTGGAAGTTCTGGGTACCGCTCGTCGCGTGACCGTGACCAAGGAAGTAACCACCATTGTTGATGGTGCAGGCGAAGCCCAGGACGTGGCTGATCGCGTTGCCCAGATCAAATCTGAAATCGAAGCAACCGACTCCGATTGGGATCGTGAAAAACTGCAGGAACGTCTGGCCAAACTGGCCGGTGGCGTATCCGTGATCAAGGTCGGTGCCGCAACCGAAGTTGAGCTCAAAGAGCGCAAGGGCCGCATCGAAGATGCCGTCGCTTCGACCCGCGCAGCACTGGAAGAAGGCATCGTCGCCGGTGGTGGTACCGCGTTGATCAACGCAGCCTCCGCACTTGACGAAGCCGATACCCTGAAAGACCTGTCATCGGATCAGCAGGCAGGTGTGAACGTGGTTCGCCGCGCAATTGTCCAGCCAACTCGCTGGATTGCGCTAAACGCTGGCGAAGACGGTTCGGTTGTTGTCTCTCGCGTTGCTGAACTGAAACCAAATGAGGGCTTCAACGCCGCAACCGGTGAATACGGCAACCTGGTGGATGCCGGCATCATCGACCCGGTCAAGGTGACCCGTTCTGCGCTGTGGAACGCTGCCTCAATCGCTGGCATGGTCTTGACCACCGAAACCCTCGTTGCTGACAAAGTAGAAGAAGACGAAGACTAAGTCCTCCTACGTCTTAGCGATCAGTCAAAACCTCCGCTCGATTTTCGGGCGGAGGTTTTGTTGTCAAACCAGACTGTTTGACCATGTAGGATCGAGCATGCCAAAGATCTGTGCGAACTTCAAAGGAGATTGTTGACGTTGTCTATTCGCAGCTGGAAAACCGTACTCGCGAGTGTCTTCGCGGCAAGTCTGACCGTAACTGGTTGCTCGAATGCGGATGACTCGACCACATCCTCTGATGAAACACAATCCACACCTCAAGAAGCCGCAACTGAGGTGGTTGACATTGCCACGGAGACTCCGGCTGGCGAAGAATCCCAACGTATCGTTGATCTGTTGAATGCCGAAGAAGATACCACCGCCGAAGACTGGGAAGCAACATTGCACCCAAGCTTCACCGAAGAAGTCTCTGTTGCAGAGCTGGTGGAGCTTTTCAACCAGAATCTTCGCCCAGCTCAACCATTCACTGTGACCAACTACGACGGCGGTGACCGCCAGGCTGTGACCACCCTGACCAGTCCAATATCCGATCCAATCGAAATGACAGTCTCCGTGGATACGGATTCGCTCATTACGGGCCTCTTCTTTGGCCCAAGTACTGACGGTTGAAGAGCTCCGGCGTCGCTGGAGGACTGGAGCGAACTTCTCGATGATTTTCCTGCCACAGTCCATGCGTTAATCACGCCAGCGGATGCCATAGATTCTCCAGAGGCCGCCGTGCTGGCACACGGTGCTGATGAACCCGCCCCGCTAGGTTCCATCTTTAAGCTCTATGTCCTGCTGGCTGTAGCCGACGCCGTCGAAGGCGGCGATCTTGACTGGGGGACGGTACTGACGGTGTCGCCCCAGAATCGCAGCTTGCCATCCGGTGAACTCCAAGACGCCCCCGATGGTACACAGGTGACAGTGATAGAAGCCGCTACGAAGATGATCGAGATCAGCGACAACACCGCGACCGATGTGCTCATCCAGGCGGTCGGGAGACAAGCCGTTGAGGATGCCGTTGTTCAAGCTGGTCACCACGACCCTGCGTTGATGTGGCCCTTTGTCTCGACTCGAGAACTCTTTCAAATCGGTTGGGGCGATCCCGCATATTTAGAAATCTGGCAAAACGGAAACCAGGACGAACAGTACGCGTTATTGGAGCAGCTGGAACATCAGTCGATCAGTCCCCATGATATTGCTGTCGGTGGTGACCCACTGTGGCCACAGGGTGTGGATTGGTACGCTTCGGCGCGAGATATCGCCTCGGTGCACGTGGCATTACAACAACACGACGACGCCACAGTGCGTGAGATTCTAAGCCAGAACCCCGGTGTAAACCAGGATGCATGGGATTATGTGGGATATAAAGGCGGATCATCCTTAGGGGTGCTTACCGGCAGTTGGTATCTGGAAGATGCCGACGGTGAGGGATATGTGGTGGTCATCCAGGCCAACACCGATGAGCCTGCCGGAATCAGTACGAAATCCCACGCGCAGTTCTTTCAGCTCGCATCTTCGGCTATTGAATTGACGTATGACCCCAGGCCAGCTGGAATTAGCCAGGACTGAGCCTTGAGTTCCATATCCTATTCGCATACCCAGAGTTCTTCCCGGAGATCGTGTTGGGGTGGTGCGCCACCGTTAAGTGATGACGCACCACGTGCCTGGTGTCCAGGATGTTTTCGCAGCGTGACCACGAGAGGTTCACTTCCCAGCGCTAGGTCGGCGAGGGCAGGTTGAGATCAGGCCGCGGTGGCCCAGGCGATGTCGATTGCGCCGAGTGGTGGTGGGTCGCTGTTCCAGTGTTTGATCTCGGCTAATGGTGGCCGGGTCTCCACGGTGTAGGAGTGTCCGGTTGGGGTGGTGACGGTGAGTTCATCTGGGGTGCCGGTGTAGGTCCATCCGCGGTTTTCTTTGCGCTGGTTACAGCGTCGACAGAGCCCGGTGGCATTGGTCCAACCGGTAGCCCCTCCGTCAGCCCAACGGATGCGATGATCAGATTCTTGGCACGGGCCGTTACACCATGGGGTGGCACAGGTGTCCTCACGAATTTTCAGCATCTTGGCCAGCCCGTCGGGGAAGCGGCGGGCTCGGGAGTCCATGGCCACCAGCTGCCCATCGGTGGGCCGGGTGTAGAGCCGGCGGAAAAACTTTGCCGCGTGGGGATCAGCTAGCCAGTCTTTAACCGTGCCGGCTGGCAGGGGGCCTTCGCCCAGTAACCAGGCGGGCAGATCATCAACGCCGAAGAATGTGGTGTCGTGCATGACCACAACAACTTCGGCTCTGACCCCATCGGCGGTGGTTTGACCGGTGAGCAGCTCGACGAAGAGATCGGCCATGACCTGATCCCGGGTCAAGGGTTCCCCGTGCTCATCGAGGGCCGCACCCGCGGAGATGCGTTTGTCCGTGAGTTGTTTGATCGTGTCCATCACCGCTAGGCCTTGGTGGGTGGGCAGTTCGGCGGTGACATACACCAACCCATCGCCGGCCGGATCCAGACAGACGCGCCGCTTGCGTTTATTCTCTGCTGCCCGGGCCTCAGCGGCCGCCCGGTCTAACCGGTAGGCGTGGCCTTGGATAAGTCGACGCAACTGGGAAGTGGAGGCCTTACCCAACCGGTGGGCAATGGCCGCATCAATCTCGCGACGATGGGCTTCGGCAAGATGGCTGGTTTGTTCGGCGACCACCCGGGCGTGGTATTCACTGACCCGGCCCGCGTTCAACGCCGCGAAGGTCTGCGGTAACACGGTGGTCAATGCCGTGGCCGTATAGGTCAGGGCTGCCCCCACATACGGGGATTCCCCGCGAGCCAACCCCACTTCTGCTTCAATGCCTTTGAGGCGATCGGAGGTCGGGACCCGCAAGGCGGCCTCATCAGCTTCGCGGTAGTCCACAAACCTGGACGTGGTCTGTGCTTTATCGCCGGCCAGCATCCTGGTGGCTTGCTCCACCAACTGGAGCCGATCAATACAAGACTCCTGGGAATCAGGATCCGGCAACGAACTCAGCAGCGCCATCGCCCGCTGCACCGCGTTTCCTGCTGCCACATCCTGTGTATCCATATCCCCATCCTAGTCAGAGGGTAGGACATGGTAAGCCCCAATCACCCACAATGTGGACAACCGCCCCTCACCACCACAGCTGTGGAAACCGCTACTATTGGCTATCCCGAAATTGTTGTTATAGAACAGGATCTTGTGGCGCTAAGAGTGAATTCAGACATGTGGGAGATGGCCGTCGATAGGTTAAATACTTGCTTATACGTCGGGATGACGTCTGCTAAGGATGTAAGAGTCAATGACCTCGTTGTTTGCCGATATTGTTTCGGAGGTGATCAATGCCTCTTGATCCTAAGGCTCCTAAAGTTCTCAAACACTATGCTTCGGGCTATACTGTGACCCGAAGCATAAAAGAATACATAGGCCGTAGACAGTAAGCGGGAGAGCCCACGTCAAGTGGGCACCGACGGTGCAACATCCTCCCCAGGAATCTCTCAGGTATCCCAACCGCTTGCTTCAGGCAGATCTGGAAAGTAGTCGAAATATCGACTCACCGACGGGGCAACCAGGAGACTGGCAAACTCTCAGGTCAGTAACAGATGGGGAGGGGTACAGCGGATTCATCTATCCACACACACCCAAGGAGACCCATGACCGTTTACGATCTTTCCAAATTCGGCCATCGACATCTCGGCCCCCGTCAATCCGGTGTCGAGGAGATGCTGGAAGCTCTAGGCTATGACAGCCTGGATGCATTGACCACTGCGGCAATGCCGGCAAATATTGTTCAAGAAGAGCCGTTGGACCTGCCCGAGCCATTGACTGAAACTCAAACCCAGGCTCGCCTGCGTGAACTCGCTTCAAAGAACACACTGAAACGATCCATGATCGGTCAGGGGTTCTATGACACGATCACTCCGGCAGTTATCCGTCGCAATGTCACCGAAAATCCCGGGTGGTACACCGCTTACACGCCCTACCAGCCAGAGATTTCTCAGGGACGACTCGAAGCCCTACTGAACTTCCAGACGATGGTTTCGGATCTGACCGGCATGGAAATCGCCAACGCGTCGTTGCTGGATGAATCATCTGCAGCAGCCGAAGCCGTCCTGATGATGCGCCGCGCCAACCGCAAACATGCCAACGATCCCGTTGTGATCGATAAGAATATTTTCCCGCAGACCCTGGCCGTCGTCCTGGGCCACACTCGTCCACTGGGGATTGAAACTATCCTGGTGGATCTGGCAACCGAAGGACTACCCGAAGGTGACATCTGTGGTGTCATTGTCCAGCAACCCGGTAACGATGGTGCCATTGCCAACCACCAGAGGGTCTTTGACGAAGCCAAAGAACGCGGCGCGATGATCAGCGTGATCGCCGATCTGTTGTCGCTGACCATGATCACCCCACCCGGTGAACAAGGTGCCGATATCGCCGTAGGAACGACGCAGCGATTCGGGGTTCCGTTATTCTACGGTGGACCCCACGCCGCCTACATGGCAACCCATGAACGCCTGGTCCGTCAGATGCCAGGTCGTCTGGTTGGTGTTTCAAAAGACGCCAACGGCATGCCAGCCTACCGACTGGCCCTGCAAACTCGTGAACAACACATCCGCCGTGAAAAGGCGACCTCAAATATCTGTACCGCCCAGGCGTTGCTGGCAGTCATGGCCGGTATGTATGGGGTCTACCACGGCCCAGAAGGTGTCACCGAGATCGCCAACCGTACGCACACGATGGCCGCCCGACTGGCCGCATCACTGCGCGACGCCGGCTACGAACTAGCAGCCGAACACTTCTTCGACACGGTTGTCGTGACCGTCAAAGACGTTGAGGGGACCATGGCCAAAGCGGTGGGTGCCGGATACAACCTGCGTCGCTTCTCTAACAACCAGGTTGGTATCTCAACCGATGAGACCACAACCGAAGCAGACATTAAGGCGGTGGCTGAGGTCTTTGGCGCCACCCTGGTCGAAACAGCTGATTCAGCCATCCAAGCCGAGCTGGTGCGTGAATCTGAGTTCATGACCCATGAAATTTTCAACACCATCCGATCCGAAACCGCCATGATGCGTTACTGTCGTCGTCTGGCAGATCGCGATTTGGCGCTGGATCGCACGATGATTCCACTTGGGTCCTGCACTATGAAACTCAACGCGGCCGCCGAGATGGAAGCTATTACCTGGCCGGAACTGGCCGGTATTCACCCGTATGCGCCAAATGATCAGGCCACCGGTTGGATTGAACTGATCAAGGATCTGGAATCCAAATTGGAAGCCATTACCGGTTATGCGGCCGTATCACTGCAGCCCAATGCCGGCTCGGTTGGTGAATATGCTGGCCTGCTGGCCATCCGCCACTACCTGTTGGACAAGGGCGAAGACGACCGCGATATCTGCATCATCCCGGCCTCGGCCCACGGCACTAACGCCGCATCGGCTGTACTTGCCGGACTACAAGTCATCGTGGTCAAAACAGCCGAGGACGGTTCGATTGACTCGACCCATCTTGATGAGGTCCTCGACAAGCACGGTGACCGCATCGCCGCGATTATGGTCACCTATCCCTCTACTGCGGGCATCTACGACACCGACGTCGTCGAGATTTGCGAAAAAGTCCACAACGTTGGCGGACAAGTCTACATCGACGGGGCAAACCTCAACGCGCTGGTTGGGTTGGCACAACCGGGTAAATTCGGAGGCGACGTTTCGCACCTGAACCTGCACAAGACCTTCGCGATCCCACACGGTGGTGGCGGTCCAGGCGTTGGCCCGGTCTGTGTTGCCGAACATCTGGCACCATATTTGCCAGCTGACCCCAATCACGAACTGTCACAGAGCGCGACCCCGGTTGCCTCAACCCGATACGGTTCGGCAGGCGTACTGCCGATCACCTGGGCTTACATCACCATGATGGGTGCTGACGCGCTGAAAGAGGCCACCCAGGTTGCCGTGGCTTCAGCAAACTACCTGGCCCATCGACTGAAAGATCACTACCCGGTGCTCTACACCGGCTTGAATGATCTGGTGGCCCACGAGTGCATTCTGGATCTGCGTGAGATCACCAAAAATACCGGGGTTACCGCAGAAGATGTGGCCAAACGTCTGATGGACTTTGGATTCCATGCGCCAACTATGGCCTTCCCGGTACCCGGGACTCTGATGGTGGAGCCGACCGAATCTGAAGACATGGACGAACTAGAACGGTTTATTACCGCGATGGTGACCATCCGTGAAGAAATTGCGGAAATTGAACACGGCAAGATCGCCGTCGAAGACTCCGCACTGCGCTACGCACCACACCCGGTGGCTGATGTGGTCAGCTCCGACTGGGACCGTGCTTACTCGGTAGAACAAGCTGCCTTCCCGGTACCTGAATTGCAAGTGGATAAATATTTCACCCCGGTTTCACGTATCGACCAGGCCGGTGGCGACCGCAACCTGGTGTGCTCGTGCCCGCCACCAGAAGCTTTTGAATTGCAGTAGGAGTCTGACCAGATGACGTTGAAAACCACGCCATTATTTGAAGCACATGAGGCACTGGGTGCCAGCTTTACCGATTTCAATGGCTGGAATATGCCGCTGAAATATTCTTCCGAGATGACCGAGCACAAAGCGGTTCGCGAGGCCGTAGGTATCTTTGATCTCTCCCACATGGGCGAAGTGTTTATTTCCGGTACCGACGCCGTCAAAGGCCTCAACACGGCTCTGGCTGGAGACTTCTCCAAGATGAGCATTGGCCGTGCCAAATACACGGTCATGCTCACTGAAGAAGGCACCATTCTGGATGACTTGATTGTCTACCGGCTGGGCGAAGACCGCTATCTGATGGTTCCAAACGCGGGCAATGCACAAGCTGTCTCCGATGCGGTGGTGGCTCGTACCGAGGGTATGGAGGTGACAATTGTCGATGCCACCGCAGATCTTTCCCTGGTTGGTATTCAGGGCCCCAAAGCAGCTGATGTGGTAGCCGCTCTGGGGGAAGATTTCGCGGCGGCAGCCACCTCGTTGACAAACTATCGGGTTACCGAAATCCTGGTCAATGGCAATGACTGGATCCTCGCTCGCACCGGCTACACCGGGGAAGATGGTTTTGAAATCATCACCCCTAATGCCGACATCGCCCAACTCTGGGAGCGGATCTTTAGCCTGGACATTGGTGTGGAGATCACCCCGTGCGGGCTGGCCAGCCGTGACTCGCTGCGGTTGGAAGCCGGTATGCCACTCTACGGTAATGAGCTGTCGACCGAACGCACGCCGTTTGATGCCGGCATGGGTCGCATCGTGTCATTTGAGAAACCGGAACACTTCGTTGGTCGCACCGCCCTGGAACCGCTGCGGGAACAGACCCCACGGCAGGTTCTCATCGGTCTGACCAGTGATCAACGCCGTGCAGCTCGTAGCGGCTCCGAAATCCTGGTAGATGGCAAGACCGTGGGTGTTATCACCTCCGGTATTCCATCGCCCACCCTGTCCAAACCGGTAGCGCTGGGTTATATTGATGCAGCCCACGCGGACCTCGACACGCAAGTCGATGTTGATGTCCGTGGCAAAGCGCTTCCGTTTGTCATCACCAAAACGCCCTTTTACTCTCGCTAACACCAAACAGAAGGACACCTCATGACCGTTGTAAAATCTGATCTGCGCTACTCAGCCGAACACGAATGGCTCAATGACGAAGACCCGGTTCGTATTGGCATTACCGCATATGCCGCCGACCAACTCGGCGACGTCGTCTTTGCCGAACTTCCCGAAGCCGGCGACACTGTTACCGCCGGTGAAGTCTGCGGCGAACTGGAATCGACCAAATCAGTCTCAGAACTGTACTCACCGGTTACCGGAACTGTCGTTGAAGTCAACGAAGATGTCATCCAGAACCCGGAACGTATTAACGAAGAGCCATACGGGGCAGGCTGGTTGTTTACCGTCGATGTCACCGAAGAAGGCGAGCTCCTCACCCCGGAGCAATACGCTGAACAAACCGGAGCCTCTGTAGAATAATCTGCACTGAAATGGCCCGGGAGTGTTCACGGTCTGCGATGAAATGCCGCCCACGGCGACGTTCGGAATAATCGCACCGGTAGAGCCCTTATTATAGAAAGCAACGGCTTTCTTGAAAGGGTAGTATCCAGTGACCGACCACACTTCCGGGCCATCATCTGCACCTGTTACTTCCGCCCACGACCCGTTCGGGTTTGTAGGGCTGACTTATGACGACGTTTTGTTACTACCGAACATGACCGATGTCATCCCCGCCGATGCCGACGTCTCCACTCAACTGACCAAACGCGTGCGCATCAACACCCCGATCATCTCTGCGGCCATGGATACCGTGACCGAATCCCCGCTGGCCATCGCCATGGCACGCTACGGCGGACTCGGGGTCATCCACCGCAACTTGTCCATCGAAGACCAAGCCTCCGAGATCGACAAGGTCAAGCGCAACGAGTCCGGCATGGTCACCGACCCGGTCACCATCTTGCCGGATGCCAGTCTGGCCGAATGGGATGAACTCTGTGGCCGCTACCGGATCTCAGGCCTACCCGTTGTCGATGAAAACGACATTTTGCAGGGCATCATCACCAACCGCGATACTCGCTTTATTCCTCGCGCAGAATACGCAACCACCAAGGTCAATGAGATTATGACCCAGATGCCGCTGATCACGGCACCCTTCAACGTGCAACGCGATGAAGTCATGCGTCTGCTGCAGGAACACCGCATCGAAAAACTGCCCCTCGTTGACAAGAACAACAAACTTGAAGGCCTCATCACCGTCAAAGACTTTGACAAAGCCCAAGAATTCCCCCACGCCGCCAAAGACGCCGAAGGCCGCCTGCTGGTTGGTGGCGCCGTGGGCTTTTTCGGCGACGGCTACGAACGCGCCATGACCATGGTGGAAGCCGGCGTCGATGTGCTCGTCGTTGACACCGCTAACGGCCACACCCAGGGTGTGCTGGATATGGTCGCAAAACTTAAAGCCGAACCAGCAGCTGAACACGTTGACATCATCGGCGGACAAGCCGCCACCTACCAGGGTGCCAAAGCCCTCGTGGACGCCGGGGTGGATGCTGTGAAAGTTGGCGTGGGCCCCGGCTCGATCTGTACGACTCGCGTCGTCGCCGGTGTTGGCGTCCCACAGATCACCGCGATCTATGAATCCGCCAAAGCCGCGATCCCCGCCGGCGTCCCAGTGATTGCCGACGGCGGTCTACAACACTCCGGCGACATCGGCAAAGCCATTGTGGCCGGTGCCAACTCCGTTATGCTGGGCTCCCTGCTGGCCGGAACCGCCGAATCACCCGGTGACCTGGTGTTCTACCAGGGTAAACAGTTCAAAACTTACCGCGGCATGGGCTCACTGGGTGCCATGCAAACCCGAGACGGTTCGCGCTCCTATTCCAAGGACCGCTACTTCCAAGCCGATGTGCCCGATGACGAAAAACTCATCCCAGAAGGCATCGAAGGCCAGGTCCCATACCGCGGCCCACTGGGTGCGGTCTTGCACCAATTAGAAGGTGGTCTTCGCCAGACCATGTTCTACACGGGTTCCCCAGACATCGCTGCCCTGCAGCGCGATGGCCGTTTTGTTCGCATTACCGCCGCCGGGTTGAAAGAATCCCACCCGCACGACATCATGATGACCGTTGAAGCACCAAACTACCGAGCCTAGCTAAGCTGACAGTGGACCGTTCCCACACCCTGACCATCCGATCCCGGATAGAAATTGGATAACCGTGACGTACCAAGTTGAAATTGGCCGAGGCAAGCGCGGCAGACACGCCAGACCCCTGGACGCCGTGTCGATCGTGCCAACCCGGAGAACCCGAGACCCCGAAGACGTCTCGCTCGACTGGCAAATCGATGCCTTCAAATTCTCCATGCCCGTCATCGGCGCACCCATGGACTCGGTCATGTCACCGGCCACCGCCATCCAACTCGGCAAGCTCGGCGGCATGGGCGTCCTGAACCTGGAGGGCCTGTGGACCCGCTATGCAGACCCCCAGCCAGTGCTAGATGAAATCGCGACGCTTGAAGCACAGTCGTTTTCACCAGAAAATACCGCACGCCTCCAGCAGCTATACGCAGCACCCATCCAACCGGAACTCATTTCGGCACGCTTAGAAGAAATCCGTGAGGCCGGCGTCGTCGTCGCCGGAGCACTGACACCCCAACGGACCCAAGAGTTCTACAAGACGGTTGTTGACGCCGGTGTAGACATGTTCGTCATCCGTGGCACAACGGTTTCGGCACAACACGTCTCCGAAACCAAAGAACCACTGGATTTGAAAAAGTTTATCTACGAACTCGATGTTCCAGTGATCGTCGGGGGAGTGGCCGGTTACACCCCGGCACTACACCTGATGCGTACCGGTGCAGCCGGTGTGCTCGTAGGTTTTGGTGGGGGAGCATCCTCGACCACACGCCGGGCCCTGGGTATTCGCGTGCCCATGGCCACTGCCATCTCTGACATCGCCGAAGCACGCCGCGACTACATGGACGAATCCGGTGGTCGTTACGTCCACGTCATTGCCGACGGCGGACTGGGTAACTCGGGCGATATTGTCAAAGCCATCGGCATGGGTGCCGACGCCGTCATGCTGGGCACGACCCTAGCGCGCGCTGAAGAAGCACCCGGTAGGGGCTGGCACTGGGGGCTGGAAGCAGCCCACCCGGAATTCCCGCGCGGCAATCGCACGCATGTGGGTACCGTGGCCCCCATGGAACAACTGCTCATCGGCCCATCCCGTCACACCAACGGCACCGCGAACCTCATGGGCGCTCTGCGTCGTGCGATGGCATCGACCGGCTACACAGAGCTCAAAGACTTCCAGAAGGTTGAAGTCCACATCTCTGAAACCTACGCGGGATGATGCCCACTTGCTGAAAACAGCCCTCAAGCCCCGGTGGATCGGATTCTTGCTGCTGACCCTAGCGGTCGCATCCGTGTTCGTCCTGCTCACGAAATGGCAATTTGAACAATCCACTTCGAACCAACCCCGCGCCCACGAGGTCACCGAAACACCTGTGGAGTTGACGGACCACTTCCAGCCGGGAGTGCCGATGATGTCTGATCAGGCTGACCAGATGGTCACCTTCACCGGGCAGCTGGATCCGCGCAAATCAGTCCAGGTCGAATCTCGGCTTCATGACGGCGTCCAAGGACTCTGGCTGGTGTCCAGCGCCAGCGTACAAGGCGCTGCAGACAACAACCGGATTCCCGTGGTGTGGGGTTGGATTGCAGAAGAAATCCAAGCCACCGGCGACGAGCTCACCCAACTATTTGAAGACTCCACGGGTCTGTCAGCCACCGACACCATCCAATTTACCGGCCGCCTGATTCCGGGTGAGGGGCCCACGCCCAATACCAACCACTTCATTGAACCTCAGCGCACCCAGATGTTAGCCACGGCTGAATTGGTGAACTTGTGGAATGAACCGCTGTATGCCGGCTATGTGGTAGCTGAAACTTTTGCGGTCAACGGCACCGAACACGTGGTATCCGGGGCCGGAGTTGAGGGTGTAGAAACCGCACCGCAACCCGAAGAAGCCCAAGTTGCCTGGCTTAATGTGTTCTATGCAATCGAATGGTTCACCTTCGCAATATTCTCGTTGTATCTGTGGTGGCGATTCGTACGTGATGACCACATGAAAGAGCTACGCGAGGCCGAACTCGATGAGCTGTGGGAAGAACATTGGAAAGCCAAAGAACTCCAACGCCTACGTGAGCAAGCACGCCAAGAAAAAGCTGCCGCCGAACGTGCCTACCGTGCATACCACGGACACGGCACCGATGAGCAGAAAGACGAGTGAAACGTTATGACACACGAAAACAACACCCCACCGGTTGACCCAGCCACCCTGCCAGATCCCGAAGACATCACGATCGACGACATCGGCCAAGCCCCACCGCGCCCTGAAAGTCAAAAGAAACGCCGCTTCGGTGGCACCCACCGTCAAATCCGCAGCGCCATGGGTCTGTATAAATTTACCTCCTGGCTCACCGGGATCTTCTTGCTGCTGCTGGTCCTGCAAATGATCGTCAAATACGGGTTCCAGCGTGAACTCTTTGCCGGCGGAACGACCGAAGACGGTACCGAGTTCGTCTTGGGGCTGTACCACGAACAAATGGTGGTCGAGGGCATCAACATTTCATTACTCGTGCTGATCGTGCACGGCTGGTTATATGTACTGTATCTGCTGGCCTGTTTCCGGTTATGGTCAATGATGCGCTGGGGCGGCGTCCGACTGCTGGCCATGGCCGGTGGTGGCGTTGTGCCCTTCCTATCGTTCTTTGTGGAAAAGAAAGTCAACCGCCAAGCCGAAGTGGAACTCGCAACCCACCCCGAAGCAGTCCTGCGGTATTAACCGCGCAACCTGTCTCGGCGCCCCAACTGATCGTCCTCTAGAATAAAGATCGTGATGACTACACCCCAGCATGCTCAAACTCCGGCTCCAAACACCGTCATCGTTGTCGACTACGGCTCCGACGACGCCCAACTACTGGCCCGCCGAATTCGCGAAGCCAAGGTCTATTCCGAAGTCCACTCCTACACAACAGGTGCAGAAGCTATCCTGGCGGCCCAACCAGCCGCCTTGGTGATTGCCGTCCGCTCGACGGCCACCGAAGATCTGCCGGTTATTGACCAGCGGCTACTCACCGCAGGCATCCCAGTACTTGCTGTTGGTGGCGGATTCATAGCGGTGACCAAAGCGTTGGGCGCAACCGTGGCGGAGTCCCCACAACACCACGTCGGCACCGTAGAAGTCGCCAACATTGATGACAACGCCGTGTTATTCTCCGGTCAAGACACCGTCCAAGACGTCGCAACCAATCACGCACATCACGTTGTAGACGCCCCCGAGGGCTTTGTGATCACCGCATCGCATGACACCATGCCGGTGGCTGCCGCCGAAAACCCAGAGACCAAGATCTATGGCACCGCCTGGAATCTCGCCTCCCAAGATTCCAGTAACGGATTTGCCGCGATCAAGAATTTCTTATTTATCGCCGCCGATCTGTCCCCTGACTGGTCGGTCGAGCAAGTGATCGAACAACAAGTCGCGGCTATTCGCCAGCAAATCGGCAACAAACGCGCAATCATCGGCTTATCGGGTGGTGTGGATTCCGCAGTTGCTGCAGCACTGGTACAGCGTGCCGTTGGTGATCAACTGACCGCCGTCTACGTCAACCACGGGCTCATGCGCAAAAACGAATCCGCTGAGATTCAACAGGCATTTGGGGATTCCAATGGTGCGCGGCTGATCATGATCGATGCCGAAGACGAATTTCTAACCGCACTTGAAGGCGTCTCGGATCCAGAACAAAAACGCAAGATCATTGGCGACCGTTTCATCCGAACTTTTGAACAAGCAGAAGCCGACATTGTGGCAGAATCGGCTCACGACCCCGAAGCCGCCGACGTCAAATTTCTGGTCCAGGGCACCATCTACCCGGACGTCATCGAATCGGGGGATGCCGATGGCTCGAAGGTCATCAAATCCCACCACAACGTGGGTGGGCTACCCGAAGATCTTGAGTTCGAACTCGTAGAACCCCTTCGTCAACTCTTCAAAGATGAAGTCCGTGAAGTTGGCTCCAAACTGGGCCTGCCCGATGAAATCGTCTGGCGTCAACCATTCCCGGGGCCCGGTCTCGGTATCCGAATTGTAGGAGCCATCACCAAACAACGCCTGGACCTGCTGCGTGAAGCCGACGCCATAGTGCGTGAAGAACTCACTGCAAATGGCCTGGATCGACAGATTTGGCAGTCACCGGTCGTATTATTGGCTGATGTACGCTCCGTTGGTGTCAGCGACGGCGGACGAACCTACGGCCACCCGATCGTGTTACGTCCGGTGCATTCCGAAGACGCGATGACCGCGACATTTGCCCGTATCCCGTATGACCTGCTGGATCATATTTCCCAGCGCATAACTTCCGAAGTCGAAGGCATCAACCGAGTGGTATTGGACATCACCGGCAAACCGCCCGGCACGATCGAATGGGAATAACAGGCTGGCCGGCCCGAATATCTGATCGGAGCCAGAGTCTTTGACGATCGGCGCGTTATCGGCGATTCGTGTGGTGTGGCAACGCCAAACTTGCGTCCGAAGGCATTAGAGTCATTAAGGTGCAACCTGTATCAATCACAGGAAGGATGAGCGTGAGCCGCGAGAACCATGACGTCGAGCTAGACGATGTAGCGCTGTCTGCCGACCAGGTCGACGAAAACATCGATGTGGCGGCAGGCGAGTCTGACCATGAAATTGAACCGGACGATCTCAGCGACGATAGTGTATCAGCGGATGAAAGCACCTCTGATGAAGATCACGACGCCGTCGATCCGGTTGCGGTTGCCGAACAAGACTTTTCCCGCTGGCTGTCCGAGATCGCCACGGGCACCGAAACCGACACGATGCTGCGCTATGCGCCCACAAGATCGAACTCGATTGACATCACTCATTCGCAACCCAGTGGGCTAACCCAGTTCTTATCTGCTCGACGCACCCGGTTAACCACGCTGCTACGGGATCAGCCCGGCATGCAGCATAGCATCGACACCGCAGAAGCCATTGACACGAAGGTTCAAGAACTGCTGGCTGATCGTGGCATTAATGTCGGCTACCTGGCAGCTGGGCTGGCAACCTGGCGGGTAACCGAAGACGGTATCAACCAACAACTGTCCGCACCGGTACTATTAGCCCCGATACGGTTAGCGGCTCGTCCTAACCATGATGACTACGACGTCCAAATTGTTGGGGCAGCCCGACTCAACCCAGCACTGGTACGCTACTTCGCGGATCAATATGGCATCGCGTTGGACCCACAAAGCCATGAGGAAGCCGCTTACACCACGGCCAAACTCGAACCACTGCCCGCCTTGGAACTCCTGCGCGCCCACACCACCAAAATCCGTGGACTCGTGGTGGAACACAGGCTGCTGATTTCCACGTTTGCTGATCTGTCCGACACCGCATCTCGCGAAGTCGTGGACCCTGATCATGAAGTCATCAGTCAACTCTATGAAGTCGGTGCCGGGACCGAAGACGCCGTCCAGCTGGATCAAGCCCCAGAGTTGGTGCACACCCCAACACCTTTGGATGAACGCGATCCGGCAGACGAAGTACTGGTGGTCGATCTAGATCAATCGCAGCAACAAGCTGTCGATCACATTCTGGCTGGCGAGTCGCTCGTCGTTTCAGCTCCACCGGGTACCGGTCAGACCCAAACCGCGGTGGCCGCGGCCGTTGGGCTAGCAGCGCAAGGCAAACGGACCCTGGTGATTGCGGAAAAAACCTCAACACTGACCGAATTTTCGAACCGGCTTGCTGGTTTACAACTTGACCCCCTGGTCTTGGGAGTACAGGCTGATACCGGTTCTAAAGAAGTTACCGAACAACTGATTCGCTCGCTGCTGTCTGCAGAACGCGCCAAAGAGCCCGCGGTACGACGGATTCACCAAACTCTGCGTGACGTGCGCAGCCAGCTGGTCGAACATACGAATTCGCTACACGAAGTACGTGAGCGCTGGCAATGCTCGCCAGTGCAAGCCATGAACGAACTGGTCACGTTGATGAATGCAGACCCGGCTCCGGCCACCTCGGTACGGCTGAAGCGTTCGGTACTGGATGCCACCGTGGACCGGAAAGAAGTCGCAGAACAGCTGCGCTATGCTGCTGAACTTGGTGCCTTTGACCAGTCGTCTACCGAATCACCCTGGTATGGTGCACGCTTGCGCAACGTACATGAGGCGGAAGCGGCACTTGAACTGGCCCAGCAAGTTCACGACGATCTTGGAGACGTCGCCCCCAGGTTAGAAAGCGCAACCTCACACGCGCAATTGACCATGGGCAGCAGCATCGAAGAGTGGACCAAACAAGTCGAATTGCTGCGCGAAGTGCGCGACACCCTGGATAAATTCACCCCCGATATTTTCGATCGACCCGTCACCGATCTCATTGCGGCCACTGCAACCGGCGCCTGGCGAAAAGAACACAACATCGATATGTCAGCTATGACGCGCACCAGATTGCGCTGGCTGGCTCGCGAATACATCCGCCCGGGTGTTGATGTGCCCAACCTCCACGAAGCGCTCATCAAAGTCCAAGACCAACTCACCGGTTGGAACCAGTGGACTACCTCAAAACGCAATCCGGTTATCCCGACCGGGGTTGAAGCCCTGGCCGAAGACACCCACCAGCTGTATGACAACCTCAACCGATTACAAGACATGCTCGCCCCGGCGACAACCGAAGCGCACCATCTGACCCGCATCGATGCCGGAGACCTCCACGATGTGCTCTCCCAGCTGGTAGACGATGCCCAAACGTTGCATACGCTGCCGGAACGTACCATCGTCATTGACCAGCTCACCGAACAAGGATTAGACGAGCTGCTTATCGATTTCCAGCAACGTGGTGTTACCGCAGACCAGGTCACCCTGGAGTTGGAAGTTGCCTGGTGGCAATCAGCGCTGGAAGCCATGATCTCGGCTGATGAACACCTTGCAGCAACCACTGGACGGCAGCTCTCCCGCCTGGAAGAAGAATTCCGCATCGCCGATACCGCGCACCTAGAATCCGGGCCCTCGCGCGTCCGGCACAAACTTGCTGTGTCCTGGGAGAAAGCAACCCGGGACTACCCAGACGCCGCAGATTCGCTGCGTCGCCTGCTGCGCACCGGTGCTGCAACGGTGGAAACCATACTGGGCATCAACCCTAAGCTGCTCCAACCCCTGGTGCCGATCTATACGACCTCGCCGTTGGCATTAGCCGATCTTGCCCCCGGGATCACTTTCGACACAGTACTCATCTTGGACTCCGAAACCATCGGTCTGGCCACCGGAATGGGCGCAATCTCACGCGCGGATCAAGTAGTTGCCTTTGGTGACGCCGTCTCTGGACGACCCGTAGGCTTTCACGTCTCCGTGGACCCCACGGCACGCGCTGCACAACCCCGCCAAGCCGAATCCGTCCATGCCGCACTCAGCAGGGTGTTACCATCGGTGCCGCTGAAAGTCATGCATCGCGGGGTCAACCAGTATTTGGCTCGAACCCTGGGCGATCAGCTCTACAACGGGGGACTAGACCGGGCTCCGACCCCGCAAGAAATCGCCACCAGCTCGCAAAGCGGCATCACGGTGGAATATCTCACAACTCCAGGCAGCCCAGGGATGGGTGACGACGGCGTGGAATCCACCACCGCAGAAGTTACCCGCACCGTTGATGCAGTCTTTGAACACTTCAAACACAAACCCGAAGAATCCCTGGTTGTGATTGCCGCCAACCCGGCACACGCCCGCAGGATCGCCGAATCGATCCGCTACAACCTGCCGAACCACCGGTGGGCTATGAAGTTCTTTAGCACCGAAACCTCCCCCAGTGGCCAGGGCTTCGTCGTAGCCCCGATGGAACGAGCTCACGGCCTGGTAGCAGATCATGTGATCTTCACCCTGGGTTACGGACGAACCTCGACCGGCAAAGTGGTGCATCACTTTGGCCCCCTGTCTGAACTCCATGGCGTGGAATACTACGCGACCGCATTTACCCGCGCCCGCCGTCAGATCACCGTATTTACGGCAATTCACCCACAAGAAATCAATACCAGAAATCTCATGTCGGGGGCCAAACACTTCTGGGACTTGCTCATCAACCTGCCCGCCACAGTTGGCCCGCCGGTCAAGGCACCCGAATCTGAACCCCTGGACCATCTCAGTCACGACTTCGTCCAACACCTGTCTGCACGCGGTGCCGCGTATCATTTCGACACCAAAGAGTTCACCGATCTATTGCTCTACACACCGCAACACCATCGGCCGGACTACTACTGTGAAAAATACCTGCCGGTGGCAGTCAGCTATGACGGTGCGACTCGCTACCGCCACACACCAGTACGCACCAGGACTCGCACCGTGCCAGCCCAGTTAGCCAAATTGGGGTGGCACAATGATGCGCTGTGGGCAATCGACGTCTTTACGGATCCACTGGGGGTCGCCAAAGCCTTCGCCGAGAAACTCCAGCTACCGGAACAAGCCGGCTACCTCGACTATGACGATCACGACCGGCATAACTATGGCTAAAACTCCTGAAGCTCACGACGACGCGGCCGCACACCAGAAGCAGCCGCGCAACAAGCGCAGACCACGTCGTGCCACCGCTGCAGGCACCGGTCCGACCTCAGCAGACGGCACGGAACCGCGCCTAGACGACGTCCTGCCCAGGGCAAAGCAGCTCAAAAAGACTCCGCTGTCAGCACGTGACCGCTGGATGCTGGGCGAAAAACCCCCGCACTATTAAACCCAGTGGAACCCTCTGGCAGCCGTCACCACGGCCTGCACCGCTAGATCATGTGCTTCAACCGGAAAAACGTTGTCTTCTGCGTCAAATACCTCGTGATCAAAAAGCGGCGTCACCAGCCACGGCATGCGATCAGTCAGCTGGGGGAGTTGCGCTAAGAACCGATCATAATAACCTCCACCTTTGCCCAGACGATACCCGGCGGTATCTGCGACCAGGGCAGGCACCAAGACGACATCGGCATCCGCAACCTGTTCTGGTCCGAAACGCTCACCAACCGGCTCCTGAATTGGCCCAAAATCGGAGGTGACCATCTCCACATCCGGGCTCCAACGAACCCACGACATCGAACGATCACCGTGAGAAATAGGGACCCACACCTCCACCCCATCATCGTAGAGGGCATGCATGACCGGATCCGTATCGGGCTCGGTACCAAACTTGATCGTCATCGTCACCTTGCCAGAAGGACGCTGTGCAGGCTCTAAACCGCGATACCAGCCCAGCAAATGCTCGTTGAGCACCGCCGATTGACGCTGACGTTCCTGAGCGCCTAATTGGGTGCGCTGGGCAAAAAATTGCTTACGAAGTGCATCTTTTGAATCCTGAGTCATGATCTCATTCTGACACCCGTATCCAGCCAAGCAAACACACCGTCGACGACGCAGACCTCCTAGAATGGTGCATCATGAGTCGTTTTTCTGCGCTACCTATCAGCTGGCCGGTCATTCTGGAACATGAAGATCTCATCCTGGCCCCACTGCGCTACACCCATCGCAAACAGTGGTTTGAGGTTCGCAGACGCAACCACGATTGGTTACAACCCTGGGAGGCCACTGACCCCACTGGCAACCACCAGGCCATGTCCTATCCGGCAATGGTGCGCGCCCACAACCGAGATGGTGCAGCCGGCGTTTCCTATCCCTGGGCGATATTTAAGAACTCAAGATCAGATAAGAAAGACCAACTCGTCGGCCAAATGATTGCAGCACCCGTGTTGTGGGGGTCCATGCGTACCACGACGTTAGGGTACTGGGTCGATCAGACCTATGCAGGACAGAATATTGTGCCACGGTCGGTTGCCTTAGCCACTGACTACCTATTAACACGAGTGGGCCTACACCGCATTGAAATTAATATTGTGCCGGACAACGCCGCTTCCCTACGGGTGGTAGAGAAACTCGGACTCCGGTCAGAAGGAATCCGAAAAGACTATATCCACATCAATGGAACCTGGCGTGATCACGAATCATTTGCTATAACGCGAGACGAATTACCACCCGGAGGGCTCTTATCCCGGCTGACATAACCATTTCTCTGGGCCAACCTGGCAACACACGACCATGAAATCGACCACTTTCAGATCCCGCAGTATATCGTAATAGGCGTGGATACTCGCATCCGAGAGCTTGAAGAGTCGCTGGCCGCTACGCTCGGATTTCTTCCTGAAATCGATATCGCCAGCTCGATAGTGGTGCTGGTTGTAGTCGTAGCCGGCGTGACTTTGCTTGCGCGACGCCCGGATGTGGTTCTGCGCACCCGTCAACGACGTGAATCCCGCCAACGAAGGAAAGCAATGCATTCTTCCCCCACTTCTACGCACTCCGGCGGCACTGGATTCTCAATTCGCTGGGGCCGATTAAGCATTTTTGCACTCGGAGCCCTCTCACTGACCACCATGCTGATTGCCGGCATCGCCGGAATCTTTGGTGCAGGAACCTGGCTACTGGCCGGGATCTGTCTGCTCATTACCGCAGGATGCTACGGTATCCTGCGCGGTCTGGTCATCTTGGACTCCAAAAAGCGCGCCCGAGAACGCGAACAACTCACCATTTCTGAAGGCCTTGAGACCTCCATTGCTACCTACACCACCCACCAACAGCGACGAGCCTCGCTGGCGCACCGCAATGATGAAGTCTTTGACTTTGCTGATGAACCAGAACGTCAGCAACAGGCTATCGAAGAAGATACCGAAGAACCCGTAGCGGATGCCCCGGCGCCGATCCCCGCCCGGATCCCGCTGCCACGCCCCATGTACTTGGATGCTCCTGAGGTGACTCGTGAAGCACCGCAGCCACTGGAAACACCGCAGAAGCCCACTCCATCGCGCGATGTGCAGCTTTCGGAAGGCGTCTCAAGCGAATACCAAGAAAAGATCGCCGAAAAAGCCAATACCCGTTTAGATCTTGATAAAGTTCTCAACCGTCGTCGGGCGATCTAAGGGGCTAGCGCACAATGTTCACCGGTGGGTTTGGGCCATTTCGTGCTACCCAACTCACTGAGTTGCTCAGTGACGTCCTGAACCGCTCTGGCCGTCAATTGCACCATGCCGTACTGCATGACGTCCAATACCGCAGGGGTCACTACTATGCCATTATGGAAGCCAACGTTCGGCTGCCCGGGGGAGAGCCGAGCCAAGCTTTCTACGGTATAACAACCGCACAAGTACCCTTTGACGCCGTCGGCTATTTCGCCACCATTGCGGACATCGACATTTTCGTCTGGCAGCACCCCGCCGATCCGTTGCTGCCGGGTTTACGATTAGCAGCCACCCCGGCACAGGTCCGTGAGCACTTTGTTCCCGATCGAGAATTAACTGCGTTGAGCGCGGTGATTTACCGGCCACTGAACCGCGCGGTGTTTCAAGCTCGGCTGGCACCTACGACTGCCGGTGGACTCAGCGATACGCTCTTTCTGAAAGTCCTGCGCTCCGGGACCGCCCAACCGGTCTATGCAATGCATCAGCTGCTGGCTGCAGCACACGTGCCAGTGGTGACTCCGGTTGCGGAACCGATCTCGGATGTCCTGGCGCTGCCAGGCGGCAGGGGCATGCCGCTGGGCGAATATACCCGGGCCGAAGGGGCACATAACCGTTTCGACTCCCTGGAGCTGATCGATATGTTAGATCGGTTCCCCGCTGAGATCATGCAACGACCCCAACACGCCTCCTGGGCGGATCGTCACCAGGAATTCATAAGCTCCGCACGGCGCACGATGCCACAAGAAAGCGAACGGATCACCCGGTTGGGTGCCAGACTCCAACGCGCGCACGAACATATCCGGCTTGGACCGATTGTGCCCACCCATGGTGATCTATATGAGGCGCACATTTTGGTGGATCCCATCACCGGTAAAATACAGCAACTCCTGGACGTGGACGGGGCTGGTCCAGGCTACCGGGTGGATGATTATGCGTGCTTGATCGGACACCTAGCAGTCTTGGGATACAACGATCCGCAACCCTGGGGCTGGCAAACCGCTATGGTCACCTTCCAACGCCTGGCTGAGCATACAGATCCTAGAACCCTGGCGGTGCGAGCCACCACGGTTGTCATCAGTCTTATCCCGGCATATCAACCCGATGCCGAAACTCAGTCCAGAGGTAGAGCCTATCTGACAATTGCTGAAGCCCTCATGCAGCTGGCCTAGTCTTCGAAAAATGCCTCTGCGATGAATTCATATTCCGGTTCCAGCGGCGCATCGATGCGAATCCGTTCGGCTTGCCGGCTTACTCGCTGGGCTTCAGTCTCATCGCCTTGACCCCGCAGTGCGGCAGCAAGCCCCAGCAGAGCCGCCTTGCGCAGTTGCGACTTGATACCTTCGGCATCAGCGATCGTAGAAAACAAGGTGATAGCCTCAACCCATTTATGCTTTTCGACCAGGAATTTCCCGGCCAATAACTCACAGCAGTGGCCCATAGCCAGCTCGGCTTCATCCTCAAACATGTCGGCGGCAGTCAGCGCGGTGGCCACAGCTTTATTCGTTTTGCCAAACATCGCATAGGCCCGGGCCTTTAACCGGGTCAGATCTGCGGCCACATACCGCACCTCGTCGTTACTGGCCAGCGTGATCGCCTGATCATAGAGTTGTAGACCCTCGGGCTTGGTCTGTTCGCACAATAATTTGGCAAGTTCGCGCAACCCTTGGGTTTCGACAACCGGATCCTCGGAGGCCTTGCCCATCTCAACGGCCTGACGCAGCAGCTCCTCGGCCTGGGGGTAGACCTCGTTATCCCCGGTTTCGGCCAGCTTCATTCCGGCGGCCAGACTGGTCCGGGCGGCCTCGTGAACACGATCGACCTTGAGAAACGCATCAATGGAATCCCGCCAGTGTTTCACCGCTTCCTGATACCGCTGCTGACGGGACACCGAATTGCCCAAATCAATCAGGGCATGCGCTAGAACATGGTGGTTGCCGTTGAGCCGTTCACGAGTCACCAATCCGGACAACACCTCTTCGGCCTCTGTGACCTCGCCGGCCTCCAGCAGTTGATGTCCCAGGGCAGCCACCAGGCCGGAGGCTTCTTCGACCTCACCTTGTTCTGCTTGATCCACTGCAACCCGCCATGCCAGCACAGACAGCTGATGCTTCTCGGCGCGGCGGGCAACCGATGCCACCAGTGACGCCGCCGAAGCAGCACCAGGGCGAATTTGCAGGCGCGCATAGAGTTCCAGGGCGCGCATGCCAAAAGTGGCGGCTTGTTTCATATCATTGCGGTGATGAGCGATAACCGCCTGCATCATCCACATCGCGGCACGCACAGCCCGGTTGCAACCGGAATCTAAAATTGTCTGTGACAGTTCATCGGCGTCATCCACTTCTTCATTCATCAATTTCAGGTGGGCCAAAAACATTTCAGTATTCGCCAACGAACCAGCCGAGAGACGGTAACCGGCTTCAGCACGACGACGTTGCAATGCCACGGCTTCTTCGATCGAGACCAGCGCCTCATGGGCTCGCATCTGGCTCATCTGATGCACAGCGAGCCCAATGAGAACATCGGTCAGTACCGTATCGATGGAGTCTAAAGAACGCTCTTGCTCGGCAACGCCTTGTAACACAGTGGCCGCGAAACCATCAGCTTCGGCAAATAAAATCGAACCGAGCTGATCTTCCATCTCGGCCTGATGGGTCTGACCGAGCGAACGCAACAACTTGGTGCGCTGTTGGATGGCCTGATGCATGCCGGTTTCGTCTTCAAGTTTATGATGCACAGACGACAGCAGCCGATATAGACCGAGTTTGATATCAGGATTAGTTCCGGCACTGGCTAGACCGTGCGTGGCGCAAGCCAAGGCGCGGTCTAAGTCATCGGCGTATGCGGCTTCGTGTGCCAAATCTAACCAGCCACGAGCAGTGTGTGCGGATTCTTGGTTTAAATCCGCTACCGTCGATCGATTGCCCAGTAGTGCTCGAAGTTTCGGTTCGACAACTGAGGGGAGATGAGATTGGCTGTCTGGTCCATCAAATTCAGCCGACGACGACGAGAATTCCATGACTCATAGTCTAGTGATCACTTTGAGGAGGTTGCGACCACTAGACTGAGAAAATA
Source organism: Enteractinococcus helveticum (assembly GCF_020742345.1). Lineage (GTDB taxonomy): Bacteria > Actinomycetota > Actinomycetes > Actinomycetales > Micrococcaceae > Yaniella > Yaniella helvetica_A. The sequence continues at coordinate 52,145 of NZ_DYXC01000098.1, forward strand.
TGGATTTTCAGTGGCGACCCGCGTCTTATGCGCTAATTACGAAACAGGATGACGTTTTGCTGAGCTTATGGGAAAGCTCAGTTGGTTCTTTCTGGACTTTGCCCGGCGGCGGTATCGAATTTAACGAACAACCCGAGACCGCATGCGTTCGTGAAGTATGGGAGGAAACCGGCTACAACGTTGCTCTCACAAGGTTTTTGTCAGTATCTACACACGTTATTCCCAGGGAGAAACGGGTACCTGGACAACATCTTCCGCTGCAAATTTTACGGCTGTTATACAGTGCTCAGATCGTGTCTGGAACACTGCGTCCAGAGGTCGGCGGGTCCTCTACAGACGCCGCCTGGATCCCAATCAGCCAGCTGCATAATCGACAAGAAACCAAGGGACATCGGGTCTCGGAATGGGTTGAAGAAGCCTTGAAGATTTCGGAGCAACTTCGTCGCACACCACAGGAGTCATAACCACGTGAGGAAACCACATAGCTTGCGCTTGGCAGGTCTGGCAGCGGCCACGTTAGTAGTCATTGGGTGTTCCGGACAGGCTGCTGTTGAGACGAATCAGTTGACGATCATAACCACATCAATGGCCCTGGATGAAGCCACCTCGTTAGCGGTGGCCGAATACTTACAAACACACGGTGTCGAGGTAGACGTCCAACAGCACAATGCCCCAGCGCAGGTGTTTGACGCCCTCGAGGCAGAAACCCCAGAAGATCAAACTGTTGTGGGGATCGTCTCGGCGCCTCAAGATCAGCAGGTGGAAGAACGCTCCGTTGAAGTACCCGATAACGTCGAGCTCATCGCTCAAGCACCGGCAGAACTCGGCTTCGTGGCCAGTACCTCATCGATTACGGCGGCAAATTTTGCACGCACCGTGGTGAATGCTGAAGATCCCGAAAAGCCGATGGCCGATGCCTGTGCACAACAGACCTGGTTTCACCCGCAACTGCCCGAAGAATCTCTGCGGGTCATCAGCGATGCACTCGCCGAAGAAGGCTGTGAACCCAGGTTTGAAACCGTGGAAACTCTTGACACCGAAACTTATGGTGCACTGATCGAACAGTTGATAGTGAAGCCGGACACGGTGGTCATGCTACGCGGTCTGGACCCGGCCATCAGTGATCAAGGGTTGGAGACCTTGGACGTTGAGACACAACAGTGGCCCAATAGCAATATTGTGGCCGTGTCTGGCACCGAAGTCGACGACGCCCTAGTAGACCAGATCACTGACGTGCTCGACGTGCTCGACAGTGAAGCCGCAACCACCTTATTGCGCGGTTACTACAATGCTCAGACGTCTGTTTCGGATCTGCAATTTGAGGTCGATGATGCGATTCGGTATTGGCTTGCCCAGTCGGAGCTGAGCGATCCGGACACGGTGATCAATATCACCGGTGACAATGAATAATTGTCATCTACAATCGACCTAAGTTCCAAGCTCAGGAGGACCCGGTGCCCCGCACATACCGTGACATTCGTCAATCATCCAAATTACTCAACGTGCGTTATGACGTGCGTGGTCCCATCCTGGAAGAGGCGCAACGTTTGGAAGCCGCCGGTCAACGCATCATGCGACTCAACATTGGCAACCCGGCCCCATTTGGTTTCGAAGCGCCCAACGAGATCCTCAAAGATATGATCGCCAACCTGCCAGATGCGCAGGGATATTCTGATTCCAAGGGCATCACCTCTGCTCGCCGTGCGGTGTCGCAATACTATGAAACCGAAGGCGTCATGGATATCCGCAGCGATGACGTGTATATCGGCAATGGCGTTTCCGAAATGATTACCATGGTGCTACAAGCACTTCTGGATGACGGCGACGAAGTGCTCATTCCAGCTCCTGACTACCCGTTGTGGACTGGAGCAACCACGTTGTCGGGTGGTCAGGCCCTGCACTACCGGACCGTGGAAGAAGAAGGCTGGGTACCGGATTTAGAGCACATTGAATCCCGGGTCTCGGAACGCACTAAAGCCATTGTGATTATCAACCCGAATAACCCAACCGGGGCAGTTTATGATCGCGAAACCCTCGAAGGCATTTTTGAAATCGCTCGCCGTTATGGGCTCGTGGTCCTGTCAGATGAGATCTACGAAAAGATCCTGTATGAAGATGCCAAGCACATTCACGCAGCCTCTATTGCCGACGACGTTTTAGTCCTGACATTCTCCGGGCTGTCGAAGGCCTATCGGGTAGCTGGTTATCGCGCCGGCTGGGTCGCTGTGTCCGGGGCAAAACACCGTGCCACCGATTTTTTGGAGGGTCTGACCCTGCTGGCCAATATGCGCATGTGTGCCAATGTGCCAGCCCAGCACGTGATCCAAACTGCTTTGGGCGGATACCAATCGATCAATGATCTGATTCTGCCGGGCGGTCGGCTCTTAGAGCAGCGCAACGTGGCAATGAAACTGCTGCGCGAGATTCCGGGTGTCACAGTCCAAGAACCGCACGGGGCACTCTATCTTTTTCCAAAACTGGACCAAGAGCTGTACCCGATCGAAGATGACGAAAGTTTCGTGATTGAGTTGCTGCGCCAGCAACAAATCTTGGTGTCACATGGTGGGGCGTTTAACTACGCGGACACCGATCACTTCCGACTGGTTACTTTGCCTTCGGTGCGTCAACTGACCGATGGTATTGGCCGGATCGCGGAGTTCTTAGAGGATTACCGTTACCGGCACGCTGCACTGTAGCTCTTTGGCGCGGCCGGTAGCTGTCAGGCTAGCAGGTCAGACCGGCAGCGCCACCGTGTCGGTCATTCCTGTTCACAGCAATACATGCGATGCGAACTAGCCGGCGTTATTCGTGTCTGGATCTTGCTGATCGGGGTGGGTTTGGGTTCGGACTTCTTCAAGCCGTGATCGGGCACCTTCCAACCACGCCTCACAACGGCGGGCCAGTGCCTCGCCACGCTCCCACAAAGCCAACGATTCTTCTAGCCCGGCACCTCCGGCTTCAAGCCGTTCCACGGTTTGAATCAGCTCGGTGCGGGCTTGTTCGTAGCTCATCGTATCGACATCGGAAACATCCGCGGATGAGAAGCCTTCAACGGCAGGTTGTGGTTGTTGTTCGGTCATGGAGTTACTCCTTAGATGTTTCAGTTACTGAAGTCGTGGTGGCAGTCAGCCGGCCGGCTGCAACCAAAATATCAAGTTCATCGCCAACTGTGACTCTCGACGCGTCACGCAGAATCGAGTTGTCGTGCTGGACCACCGCGTAGCCGCGATTCAGGGTCTGTTGGGGCGACAATGAACGGACCCGGGCTTTGAGCTGTTCGATGTGGTCGGTGGCCCGGTGCAGCTGGTACCCAAAGCTTGCCCGGGAACGGGTGCTCAGCTGGCTGATTTCTTCGGCCCGCAATTGGATCATAGTCTCGGGCTGCGCCATAACCGGTCGAGACCGCAGTTGGGCGATCTGTTGGTCTTGGACATCCACGAGTCGCTGCACTGCTTGAGCCATGCGGGCGCGCACATCGGTGATTGCTGCTAATTCAATGGCAGCATCGGGCACAATGTTTTTTGCCGCGTCAGTCGGTGTGGACGCCCGGAAATCTGCGACGTCATCTAGCACAGGCCGGTCGGCTTCGTGACCAATTGCTGAGACCACGGCAGTGGTCAGCTCAGATACCGTACGCACCAGGGCTTCATCAGAGAACGGCAGGATGACTTCTTCTAATGCCCCGCCACCGCGGGCGACCACAATGACATCGACATGAGGATTTTGGTCTAAGACATGTAGCGCTGCACTGACTTCATCGGAAACTCGGGGCCCTTGCATTGCCGCATGGATGACTTCGAAGCGGGCCTCCGGCCAGCGTAGCCAGACGTTGCGTTGCACATCGTGCATGGCATCTGAATCACGTCCGGTAATCAAACCAATGGTATTTGGTAGCACCGGAAGTGGTTTTTTGCGGTCTGGCGCAAAGAGCCCTTCATCGGCCAGTGCTCGGCGTAGTCGTTCAACGCGCGCTAAGAGTTCTCCGATGCCAACGGGTCGCATGTCATTGACGATCATGGTCAATCGACCGGTCTTGGTATAAAAGTTTGGCTTGACTAATGCCACCACCCGGGCACCTTCTTTGATCGATGGATCTAGACTATTGGCGGTGCGAGCCCATGCGACGACGGGCAGTGACATTTCAACGTCGAGATCACGCATTGTCATCCACGCGTGGCCGCGACTGACCCGGTGTTCGATGAGTTGGCCTTCAACCCAGGTGGGGGAGACCCGTTCAATGTAATTTTTCAGATTTTCCGATAGTCGCGCCAGTGGCCATGGATTATCTGGGGTGGTGTCGGCAGCAAGCTGGGGTTGAGCTGGCCCGTTGGGGGCTGGAATGTGTTCAGACATATCTACCACTTACACTAGATTTGGAACATCACGATGATGTCATAACCACGACATTGTGAAGAGAGCAGGCGTTAGGAATGCGTAACTTCTTGGCGGTTATATTAGCCATCATTGCCGGTATTACCGCTTCCTTTGGGCTGGTTTCGTGGAAATTGAGCGAACTGATTCATCAGCCCGAACCTATCCAAGCTATCCTAGGTTCTGGCCCGGGGGCTGAAGAATTTAAGGCTGCCGTACCCGGGGCGGTTGGGAATCTGGCCACCGATACCACCGGGATCGCCGTCGTGGATGACGCTTTGAAGCAGGCCATTTCGGAAGTTTCTGCTCGTATTGTGTCACATGAAGAGTTTGATGCAGCCTGGTCTGAGTCGTTGGAACAAACTCGTCTGGGATGGCTTGATGACATTACCGGGCTGCGTGAACGTTTGGAGGCCGGAGAGTCGTTTCCGGAAAACTCCACTGAAGCACAATTGGTTCTGCAATTGGGGCCGGTCACTGACCTCACCTTATCGATGATTGAAGATGCTGTGGCCGAAGCTACCGCTGACCTGCCGGGAGTTGAAGCCCCTTCATTGCAGTTGGACGGTGAATCAGAAACATCAGTTGCTACCTCAATTCCACCGGTGAGTTTTTTGACTGCTGAACAGGTGGTCATAGTCGAAGAAGTGATGACCTTGTGGCCGGCGACTTTGGCCTTGGCAGCGATGATCTTTGTGATGGCGTTAGTCGTTGCCTCCTGGGGTAGTCGTTGGATTGTCTGGTTGGTGACCGGTCTTGTCTCGGCGGTGTGCGGCGCAGCCGCCAAACTTGGGTACATGTGGATGCAAAATATCGTTCTGCAACGAACTGAAGACGACCCGAATCTGATTTTGGTCCGCGCGTTATTGGACACTGTTGAGAGTTGGGCGAATCCGCAGCTACTGGTCATGGTTGCCGTTGCCATTGGGATGGCACTGTTGGGTATTCTGGGCGGTTTTATTTCAGCGAATCGTCGTCGATCCTAGCGCTCGTCCCGATAGCGGACGGCTATGTGGCCAGCTGGTGAATTCACGTGGGTATCGGGACTACCTGGCACAACATCAGTGTTGTGGGCCGAGACGGCTCGCCAATAGTCTCCGTGATCATCGTGCAAGCGTGTGACGACAAAGCTCATGACCGTGCGTCGGTCTTGGGTTTCCTGGCCGTCTGGTGTGTTTTGTCCGCTGATGGTGACCCGCGCGTGGACGACGGCATGATCTGTACCCAGCATGCGGGTTTCGGTTCGGCCAACGTTCATGGTGGACTGGCCGAAAATATTGGCAAAACCGAATGCGTGGGCTGTTCGGATGCGTTCTTGAGTAGTCCACCACAGACCGGTGACGTTGACGAAGTCGGCGTCGTCGACAAAGAGTTTTGCTAACGCATTGGCATCGTGGGCGTTCCAGGCCTGTTGAAAGCCGGTAATAATAGATTTTGGTGATTGCCGATCCATGGTCTTACTCCGCTTTGGTCTTGCCACCGGTTGCATCAATATTGGCCTGCAGCTCCGGTGCGGTGACATCCCGGGCAGTCTGCTGCACGGGTTCTGCCACAGCGATTGCATCGAGAGAAGCATCGAGTTCTTCGAGACGACGTGCAGACGGCAGCACACGACCCTCAAGTGTCGCCATCATCGAATTGAACCGGGTGACCGTAGTGTTAATGGACTTACCCAGTGAATCCAGACGACGTCCTAATAGCCCAAGACGCTCATAGAGTTCACGGGCGGACGCAAATACGGTTCGGGCATTATCCACGAGGGTCTCCTGTTGCCAGGCATAGGCAACCGATTTCAATGTTGCCAATAATGACACCGGTGACACCAGGGCCACCCCCTGGCTAAAGGCATAGTCCAAGAGTTCTGCGTCGGCTTCTAGAGCTGCCGACAGGTGGGATTCTGCCGGCAGGAACAGCAATACGAGATCCGGGGTGTTATCTAAGGCATGCCAATATTTCTTGGTTCCGAGATCTTTGACATGTGCTCGAAGTGCTCGAGTGTGGGCTGCTTCAAGTTCGGCACGACGTCGTTGGTCTTCTTCAGAGCCGTCGGCCGGAATTTCGGCGGCTTGCAGAATAGCCGACATGGGCGCCTTCGCATCCACGATCAGGGATTTGCCACCCGGTAAGTGCACCAGCATATCCGGACGGAACTGTTCCCCATCACGCTCAGCGGTGTTGACCAACAGGCTGACTTGCTCTTCAAAATCCGTATGCTGGAGCATGCCCGCGGCTTCCACGATGCGTCGCAACTGGACTTCACCCCAGTGCCCGCGAGCCGATGACGAGCGCAGACTGGCCACCAGCTTCTGCGTATTTTCCAACAAGGCAGCATCGGTAAGGTGGGCGGTGCGCAATTGCTGAGAGAGCTGGCCGTATTGTTGGCCGCGGTCGCGTTCCAGCTGCGCCACCTGGGTGCCTAGGTGATCCAATTGTTGTGCCAGTGGACCCAACATCTGCACGATCTGATGCTGCGATTGGAATTGCTCACGATCTTCGGTGCGTTGGCGCTCCAGCAGATCGGCGCGTGTCTGAGCAGTGGCCAACTGCTCTCGAAGTGCGGCCTCAGTAGTACCATCTGATGGTCCACCCCCGGTACGCTTGGCAACCACGTAGCCGATGATGAAAAACAGTACGGCAATCAAAATACACAGCACGATCGCAGTCGAAATCTCCATACCTCTAAGACTTACACATCGGAAGGACAAGATAAGCCGGGCGCGCTGGCACCGTCTCGGGTGTGCCGTCGATAACCGGTACTTGCAGTACTGGCAAATACTGGCACAATGTAACCTAGGCAACACCTCGATGAATGGAGTATTTTGTGGCAGAATCCAGCTTGCACAACAAGGCCGTGTTGATCTCCGGCGGTAGCCGCGGCATTGGCCTGGCCATTGCCAAACGTCTCGCACAAGACGGTGCAAATATTGTCTTGCTTGCCAAAACCGCCCAGCCGCATCCGAAACTGCCCGGAACCGTGTATACGGCCGCCGATGAGATCCGTGAAGCTGGGGGACAAGCACTGCCGGTGGTGGGGGATGTTCGCGAAGAATCTGATATCCAAGCCGCTGTGGACGGTGCAGTGGAAGAATTCGGTGGCATCGATGTCGTCATTAATAACGCATCGGCCATCAATCTGGAGCCGGCAGCCGATATTGACATGAAACGCTACGACTTGATGCACGACATCAACGCCCGCGGCACATTTCTGCTGACCCGAACTGCACTGCCACACCTGAAAGCTTCTGCAGATCCTAGAATTCTGAGCCTGTCGCCACCGCTGAATATGTCACCGAAGTGGTTGGGCGCAGCCCCGGCCTACATGATGGCCAAATACGGGATGAGCTTGGCCGCACTGGGCATCGGAGCACAAAACACCATCCCGGCGACCTGTTTGTGGCCCAAAACCACCATCCAAACCGCAGCGGTGCAGTATGCGCTGGGTGGCACCACGATGTATGAGCGTTCGCGAACCCCGGAGGTCTATTCTGATGCCGCCCATGTCGTGTTGACCGCTGAGCCAAGCCGATACGCCGGTCGCACGATGCTGTGTGAAGACGTCCTAGAAGACGCCGGGATCACCGATTTCGCCAAATACTCGCCCGGTGTGGATCCAGCCGACCTCGAAAAGGACATTTTCGTGGACTAACTCATCGATAGGCTATGAGCTAGCGGGTGTAGTTCATTTCGCTGTCGCATTATCGATCACGGGAGGAGTCATGCGCGAATTGACCTTAGCTACGTTAGGCATAACGGTCCAAGAGCATGACACGGTGGTCGTAGATTTCTGGGCACCCTGGTGTACCACCTGTGTACGGTTCCGTCCTATTTTCGCCGACGTCGCAGCCCAGGTAGACGACGTGCAGTTTGCCACCGTCAATACGGATGAACAGCAAGACCTGGCTGCCATCATGGGCATCCGATCGCTGCCTACGGTCGTAGTATTTCGCAATGGCAAACATGTCTTTGCCAAATCGGGGGTGACCACCCGCCGACAGCTAGCAGAGATCATCGAACAGCTCAAAACGATCCAGCCAGAAAACACGTCGAACCCGGCATAAGAGTTATCCACAATTTGGCCGACACGACCTACGGGGTGTTGTAGCTGCTGTCAGAGTCGTGATCATCCATACCATTTCTAGGCAAGGAGATCATGATGATCACTACGGCAGACACTACGTTACGTATTCGTGAATTCACTCGACGTGAGAAAACGTGCATTCGCCAAGACGTTAAACGTTTCGAGAAAATTGGGCGAGACCATCACTGCAACAGTCTAGAAGACTATGTGGACTTTGTCCGTGAACGTATCAGATTCACGGATGAGGGAGGAATCACCACTAAATCCTTGTTGTTGATTAGGGGGCTGATCGCCTATTTTGGAGATCGACTCATCAGGCAGACCACCATGGAAAGAGTTGCGACCACGCTGCAGCATACACCTGGTTCGCTGGTACGTGACCCACAGACCTTCCAAACTGTTTTTATCGCAAACTTAATCTTCGACCATCTGATCGCTGATGATCTGTGGGCTCCATCCCTGGACGAAATCATGGATGAGCTAATTGACTGGAATGACGGATATTTGGATACTGAAGATGTTCAGACGGATTATGCCTGGGATCCAAATACCGGCCTGAGGGAGTATCTAGTAGCCTGATATTTCGGTCAAGCGTGATCCGGTTTTGGAAACCAGCGTTGACTATGACGCAAAGCGTCGTCGAAGCCGGGAATTGAGACCTGACGTATGCCAAGGTTAAAACGTAGCTTCCCATTCACTTAGCTCATCCTGTGCACATCGAAAGCGAGGCGCAGCTAGATGCCAGAACACGACCACGACCATCACGTCCATATGACCCAAGAACATGTTGAACATGCAAATGATGACAGCCACACAGGGCATGGGCATCATGTCCACGGTGATCATGGAGACCATGTAGGGCAATTCCGTCGGCTGTTTTGGATCAACCTGGTTATTGGCATTCCAGTGGTCTTGTTCTCGCCGATGTTTGGACACTTGCTGGGATATGACGTCCCCGAGGGGGCGCTGTGGATCGCGCCGTTAGTTGGCACGGTCATGTATGTCTGGGGTGGCTGGCCGTTTTTGAGCGGTGCAGTGAATGAGATCAAGGCCCAAGCGCCCGGGATGATGTTGCTGATTTCATTGGGTATCACGGTGGCATTTCTCGCCTCCTGGGCGGCGACCCTCGGGCTGGTCGCTGCTGATCTTGAATTTTGGTGGGAACTGGCGCTTCTGATCGTGATCATGCTGCTGGGGCACTGGATCGAAATGCGCTCGCTCGAGCAGACCACCTCGGCACTTGACTCGCTGGCGGCACTGTTACCGGATGAAGCAGAACGACTCGACGGCGACGACATTGTCATCGTGAAACCAGACGAGTTGCGTGTCGACGACGTCGTACTGGTCCGACCCGGCGCTAGCGTACCGGCCGACGGTGAGATCCTTGATGGACGGGCTGCTATGGACGAGTCGATGATTACCGGTGAATCACGTCCAGTCGGACGGGGCATCGGATCCTTTGTCACGGCAGGAACCGTGGCCACAGACTCTGGAATCAAAGTCCGAGTGACCGCTTCGGGAGACGACACGGCGTTGGCCGGAATCAACCGGCTGGTTGCCGAAGCGCAAAGCTCATCATCACGAGCACAACGCCTTGCAGATCGCGCAGCAGCATTATTATTCTGGTTCGCCCTCGCTGCCGCCGTAATCACGGCAATTATCTGGTTGGTCGTCGGTGGCCCTGAAACATCCGTCGCCAGAGTCATTACCGTCTTAGTTATTGCTTGTCCACATGCATTAGGTTTGGCCATCCCTCTTGTCGTCTCGATTGCCACGGAACGTGCTGCCCGAGGTGGGGTGTTGATTAAGGATCGCTTGGCATTAGAAGCGATGCGCGAGGTCGATGCAGTCCTCTTTGATAAGACTGGAACACTAACCAAGGGCAGCCCGGCTGTCACCGATGTCGAGCCTGTCAGCGAGTACACCCAAGATGAAGTTTTGGCGCTTGCAGCAGCGGCTGAGACGCCCAGTGAACACCCACTAGCGAAAGCCATCGTTGGCGCAGCACAACAGCGCGGTCTCGATATTCCCCGTCCTGCCGAATTTTCATCGTCTCCAGCAGTCGGGGTGTCCGCGATGGTCAATGCTCAGCGCATCCAAGTGGGCGGACCGTACATGCTGGCTGAAGCTGATCGTCAGGAAATTCCTGTTGCCCAACAATGGAAGACCGAAGGCGCCATTATCTTGCATGTGCTGCGAGACGGTGAAGTGATCGGCGGGCTGAAGCTTGCCGATGAGATCCGATCTGAATCATATGAGGCAGTCCAAGTCCTCCATAGATTAGGCGTCGAAGTCGTGATGATCACCGGGGACGCCGAAGCCGTTGCTCAAAACGTTGGACAACAACTGGGCATAGACCGCATCTTTGCAGGAGTACGCCCCGAAGATAAATCTGCCAAAGTCGCCCAACTGCAAGACGAAGGTAAGCAAGTCGCGATGGTTGGAGACGGAGTGAACGATGCCCCCGCATTAGCGCAGGCTGATGTCGGCATTGCCATTGGTGCCGGAACCGATGTTGCCATAGCTTCCGCCGGGGTGATTCTGGCAAGCTCAGATCCGCGATCAGTGCTGTCGGTAATCGAATTATCTCGTGCCACGTACCGCAAGATGAAACAGAACCTGTGGTGGGCTGCCGGTTACAACCTGCTGGCTGTTCCACTGGCCGCCGGTGCCTTAGCACCCATCGGAGTCGTGCTACCAATGTCGGTTGGAGCGATTCTGATGTCGTTGTCGACTGTAGTCGTTGCACTAAATGCACAGCTGCTACGGCGCATCGATCTATCGCCGGAAAACAGTGCAGCGTCGGTATCTGTATCTTGATTTCTGTTCGCGATACTTCTACGGAGCATCTGCTACTCGAATCAACGCGCTCACCCCTGCTGGTCTTTGGACAACGATCGAATAGCAGGACTCTGCTTGGCGAGGTCTTGCACGGTAGACAGAATCAGTTCCTGCATGGCCCGAACCGCACGACTCAGTGTGACCTCACGGCGATGCGCCAATGAAATGGTGCGAGTGAGCGCAGGTTCAGTCAGACGGCATGACAACAGGTTCGGCCGATCAAGCAGCACAGTCGCAGGCACGACCGCGACCCCGAGGCCGCGCTCAACAAAGCGAAGCACGGCGTCCATCTCTGCCCCCTCCAAGACAACATTCGGTTCCAATTTTTGCTGCCGATACGCGTCCATAGTCGTAGCACGCAGATCATAGCTGTCGGAGAACAGGATTTGTGGCAGATCGGCCAATTGTCGAAGCGTCAGCTGGTTTCGATACCTGCCAAAATGCTGTCCATCGGAAGCAATCACCACCAGTTCTTCTTCGAGTAACGGGATATGATCCAGGCTCTCCGCAGACGAGGGATCATGCTCAGAGGCGACCACGATAGCTAGATCAAGTGTGCCACTGTTCAACTCGTTCAGCAGGTGATGGGAACCAGATTCCCGGAGATGAAGATCCACGCCTGGGTAATCACGGTGATAAGGCCCAACAGTCTCAGCCACCACAGACACACACATGCTTGGTGGGGCTCCAAGCCGTACGCGGCCACGTTGCAAACCGGCGAGTTCTTGCATTTGGAAGCGGATCTGCTCCGCATCTGCCAGCATGCGGGAAGCTACCGGCAACAGTGTCTCGCCGGCAGCCGTCAATGTGATGTTTCCCCGAGCGCGATAAAACAGCTCGGAACCTAACTCGGATTCCAATGTTGAGATTTGTCGACTCAGGGTGGGTTGAGCAATGTGTAATTGCGCAGCTGCCCTGGTGAAATGCCCAGTTTCAGCTACTGTGAGAAAACTTTGCAGTTGTTCAAGATTCATATCAATAGCATATCTGCATTGAATTGACTCAGATAATTCATTGGACTAATCATGCTTGCGGTTCTTAGCGTGGAGCCATGATGAAAACCAGAACCAAAGAACAACAGGTTTCTACCAGCGTCTTAGTGATCGGCACCGGTGGCTCAGGCTTACGAGCTGCCATAGAATTGGCAGAACAAGGCGTCGACGTGATCGCAGTCGGGAAGCGTCCACGAAATGATGCGCACACTGCGCTCGCAGCCGGTGGCATCAACGCAGCTCTGGGCACCATGGACGCCGAAGACAGCTGGCAACAACACGCCGCCGACACCATCAAAGAAAGCTACTACCTAGCTGACCCGAGAACCGTGGAGACCGTAGCCAAAGGAGCTGCAGAAGGCATCGGCGACCTTGAACGCTATGGCATGGGCTTTGCCCGAGAAGAAGACGGCCGCATCTCCCAACGATTCTTCGGAGCACATACCTTCCGTCGTACGGCATTCGCTGGAGATTACACTGGTCTAGAAATCCAACGCAGCCTAGTTCGACGAAGCGAACAACATGAAATCCCGATCCTCGATACCGTCTACATCACCGACATTCTGACCAACGACAATCGAGTCTTCGGAGCCTACGGCTTCGACATCAATAACGGCACCCGATATCTGATTCACGCTGACGCGGTAATCCTAGCGGCCGGGGGACACAACCGCATTTGGCGACGCACCTCCTCTCGACGCGACGAAAATACTGGTGACTCATTCCGTCTTGCCGTCGAAGCCGGTGCTCGCCTCCGGGACCCTGAGCTTGTCCAGTTCCACCCCTCAGGTATTTTGGAACCCGAAAACGCTGCCGGAACCCTCGTATCAGAGGCCGCCCGCGGCGAGGGTGGAATCCTCCGCAATGCGCTCGGAGAACGCTTCATGGAACGCTACGACCCCGAGCGTATGGAGCTTTCCACTCGAGACCGGGTAGCGCTTGCCGCATATACCGAAATCCAGCAAGGCCGGGGCACCGAAAATGGGGGAGTCTGGCTCGACGTTTCCCACCTGCCACGCGAGGTTATCCTGGAACGACTGCCGCGGGTTTATCAAACACTGATGGAAACCCAGATGCTTGATATCACTCGCGAACCAATCGAAATCGCGCCGACGGCACACTACTCGATGGGTGGCGTATGGGTGCGACCAGAAGACCACTCCACTGATGTTGATGGCCTCTATGCAATCGGTGAAGCATCTAGCGGTTTGCATGGTGCCAATCGGCTTGGCGGCAACTCACTGATCGAATTACTTGTCTTCGGCCGTATCGTCGGACAGGCCGCAGCGCAATACTCTGCCAATCTACTGGCCCAGACGCGTTCCGCAGATGCCGTTGCCAAGGCGCGCGGCGAAGTCGATCGACTACTCACGGCTGACGGTGAAGAGAACGTCCGAGCCTTGCAACGCGCCATCAGGGACATGATGACCGAATGCGCCGGCGTAGTGCGTTCCGAAGAAGGATTAAAGCAAGGTCTAGCTCGTCTGGATGAAATCGAAGCGCGGATGAAAAACGTTGGAATCCATCCAGACATCGCCGGATTCCAGGATCTGGCACACGCGTACGATCTGAAATCCTCCGCCCTCGCAGCCCGAGCAACGCTCGAAGCCGCGTTGGAACGTCGAGAGACTCGCGGCTGCCACAATCGCAGCGATTATCCGCAGATGGATCCAGACATGCAAGTCAACCTCGTCTGGTCACCAAAAACCGGTGTGACTCGAGAAGAAATCGCCCCGATCCCAGAGGAAATCAGCGAACTGATCCGGGACGTCAGCCAAGAAGGCAAACTCGTCGAATAATGGATACAGTGTGGTCTCCTACGGCCAGTCGGAACGGGAGGCCACACCGTCAAGGCATCGGCCCGGAGACGATCTGGGGCGGTGCGAAACACTAAATATTCTGCCGAAAGTTCAAAAACCCACACAGCCAACTCTGGACCAATTCCACCAGGTAGAGTAGGGGCCGTGTCTTTATCAATAGGTTTTGTCGGACTGCCCAACGTCGGTAAGTCAACGTTATTTAATGCCATCACTCGCCAGACAGTGCTCGCTGCAAACTACCCGTTCGCAACCATCGAGCCAAACGTCGGGATCGTGAATCTTGCCGATGAGCGGTTGGACAAGCTCGCAGAAATCTTCGGCTCACAAAAGGTGCTGCCAGCAACCGTCTCATTTGTAGACATCGCCGGCATTGTTAAAGGCGCTTCCGAAGGTGAGGGCCTAGGCAACCAGTTCCTGGCTAATATTCGTGAATCCTCCGCCATTGCTCAGGTAGTCCGCGTATTTGAAGACACCGACGTCATTCACGTCGACGGTGAGATCGATCCCTCCTCCGATATCGAAACCATCAATACCGAGCTGATTCTGGCAGACATGCAGACCCTGGAGCGCGCCATCCCGCGCGTTGAAAAAGAGGTCAAAGGTAAGAAGACCGATAAAGAAGTCTTGGACTCGATGCTTGCCGCCCAAGCAGTCCTGGAACGTGGCGACACCATCTTCTCGTCGGTTGAATCCGACAAGCTGGAGATGGAGCATCTGCAGGAACTCAACCTATTGACAGCAAAACCATTTATCTATGTCTTCAACTCTGATGACAGCGTGCTGGCTGACGAAGCACGCAAACAAGAGCTGGCCGACATGGTGGCTCCAGCTCAAGCCGTATTCCTCGATGCGCAGTTTGAATCCGAACTCGTGGAACTGTCCGAAGACGAAGCACGCGAAATGCTCGAGATGGCCGGCCGTGAAGAATCCGGCATGGACCAATTAGCCCGCGTGGGCTTCGAAACCCTCGGGCTGCAAACATACCTAACTGCCGGACCAAAAGAAGCACGTGCCTGGACTATCCACAAGGGCGACACCGCGCCAGAAGCCGCAGGGGTCATACACACCGACTTCCAGCGCGGATTTATTCGGGCCGAAGTTGTGTCATTCGAAGACCTCGTCGCCGCAGGTTCTATGGCCGAAGCCAAAGCACAAGGAAAGGTCCGGCTGGAAGGTAAGGACTACCTGATGCAAGACGGCGACGTTGTGGAGTTTAGGTTTAATGTATGACGCCCCTTCTGACCTGGGGTTTTATTCGCAGTAAACGCTACAAAACCGTGTAGCCGAGACTGGTTGTAGCAGGATCTGTAGCGCTCGTGCAGCGAGTGGTCGAGCGTGTCAGGGCAAGGAAAAGCCGCCGGGATCTACCATCCCGGCGGCCTGACGTGGTGGTGCGTAGTCAGTCCTCGACCGTGATCACCAGCGGCTCGGACTCAAGGTTGACAGTGGAGTCTCCCCGGTACTCCCAGCTCCCGCCGAGCTCTGTGTCGACCTCGGCATCGACGGTGATCTCGAAGGACTCGATGTCGACCGGCACGGCGATCGGCATGTCGAGTCTGGCCGTACTGGTCTCATCCAGCGGAATGTCGACCTCTATTGGGTCTCCGGCATCGGGGGTGACCGTGACGCGGACATTCGCATTGGTCACATGCACCTCTCCGCTGCCTGACAGGTCGAGCGCGATGGACCCGGAAAGGTGCATCCAGGCAGTGTCAGGCTCAGCCCATCCCTCTTCCGGGTCCCATGCGCCAATCTGTGCGTCACTCAGGTCCACGTTCAACGCAACCTCTTTCGTGGTGTCGCCGCTGTGGGCTCCGGTGAGTTCTAAATGCCCAGTCGGTATTTGCAGTGTCTCTTCGATGTCGGCATGGGTCGTGTCCCGGTAGTACGCTGCGGCGATGTCGTCGGGTGTTCTTTCGCCGGTGGTCAGGTCCACGGTCTGATCATGTCCGGCCTGTGAGACCACCAGCGAGGCATCCCCCTCGGCGGGAACCGAGGCGATGTAGGCCTGCTCCGAGTGCTCGCTACCCAGTGTTCCCAGTTCTTGGGTCTGACCGTCAGTGGAGAGGGACAGCATGGGGGAGCCTGGCATCTCCGCCTCATGATCTGCGTCCTGGCCAGTGGAGGAATACCCTCCTGAGTCCGAGTATCGCACCTGCACCAAGCGGAACACCTCCCCGTCTGCGGGCCGCAAGGTCTCGTCGTCTGCTGCGGGGGTGGCGTCGTCGCCGATTTGCGCAGGCACAGTTTCGACTGTGCTCACTCGCTCGATAGTGAGTGTCCCTGTGGGCATCACCACCGTGCCTGCGTCACCAGGGGTTGTTACGTCCGTCGTGGCCAGCCCCGACACGTCGGGGACTTCCAGAACCATCCCGCTCTCGGCGGACGTCGCTGATTGCCCTGCGGGGTCTTCGTCGGTTCCTGAGCAGGCAGCGAGCCCCAGCACCATCACCATCAGTGCCCCTGTTGTCGCCGCGGTCTTCTTCATGCATCTCCCTCTGTCGTGGGGTCCGACCGACGCCGGACCTATGAATCTTGGATCTAGCGATCCTCGAACCAAACGATAGCAGGGGTCGAATGTTGGGCCGTGACTAGGAAGAAAAGGGATACTTGAATCGGCTCGTTGCGAAACGAATGCGGGAACACCGAGAGAATCCCGGATTTACGCAAGAAGGATTCGCCCATGAAATAAAAATGGACCGGGCATTGTGAGCCAGATATGATCGCGGCGAGCGGAATATCTGACTCGACGCACTCGAAACCCTCGCCGCCCGAATCGGCGTGGACCCGTTTGACCTACTGGCACGCCCGCACCCCACGGAAGTGTCTGACGTGGACTGACCTCCCGACTGCACCACTTCTCGTTGAGGGCAAGGGTTCCAGCGAAGCGAACCCGCGGCAGCCCTGACGACCCCCGCCTGAGCATCGCATGACGTAGCCGGCGACCTCCAGGCTCGTTGCAGATATCTTTCGCGCCAACACGGTGCGATGCATGAAGACCTCTGCACCACGAGACCCCCGGTTTGATGAGCCGTGTCTGTGAAGGACACCTGCTATCCACGGGTCTCTGTGGGCGGGTAGGCCGTCGCTCGGCCGTTGAGGATGCGGTGTGATCGTCGCTGAGCCATGACCCGATTGTAGCGTTTCCACCCGGGAGAGATCCTTATGGAGGACTTCATCGAGGGCTTTGGGATCACGCAGAACAAGCTGGCTGTATCCCTCGGGGTGCCGCCGCGACGCATCAACGAGATCGTGCACGGCAAGCGAGGGATAACCGCGGATACGGCGATCCGTCTGGCGCGGTACTTCGGGACGTCCGATGAGTTCTGGATGAACCTGCAGTCCAACTACGAGCTGCGGTTCGAACGTCGGGCGCTGCGTGACAAGATTGCAGCGATCACGCCGCTGGAAGTGGCGTAGACGGGCGGCTCATGATCGCGGTGGATGAATTGATCCGGCCCGTCCTGGATCATCTGCGCCGCAAGGACCCGGGCTGCGTCCCGGCAGCGACATCGACCTGCTCGCACTCACCCGCCGATCGTTGACATCAGCAGAGCGGATCTCTCTGGTCTCCATGCATCTCGGGTTCTCGGGGTAGATCGGGCACGAGCCACAGTTTCCCGAAGTCGCCGGCCGTCGCCCGTTGGAAGTCACCAGCGTGGTCGTGGACGACGTGCAGTCACTGACGAAGAACCCTCGGCGCGACTTCCAGTTCGGCGAGTGGATGCGCAGTGAACTTGTGGCCGGCCTCGTACCTGCCCCGGAACGTGATCCGGTGTGGTGGTCCTGTTGTCCACCGCGCTGGATTCGCATCGGGTACTGTACGGAGCACCACTGGAAGGTCTCGTTCGTCCCGTGCCGCCGAGTCGGGGCAGATCCTTCTGAAATATCAGGCCGCTGAGCGGGTTCGCCCTCGTCTGGACAAGGCTGAGGCGGATCTGTTGGCGCTGGCCAAAGGGGAATACCTCGGGCGGGCTCGAGTGGACTGGAGACGCGAACACGACCGGACGCTCGGTGTCGTGCAGACCCTACGACATCTGATTCACGAAGCCGCGGACGTCCGTGGATCGGGGCATAATCGATCTCCGCAGGACAGATCGGACAAGGGGCCTCGGCTGTGACGCAGAGTTCCCGTGGTGTGTAGCAGTCGTCCATCTCGAGAGCGCATCGTCCCACGTCATAGTGCGAACTGCGATATGAGCGACGTGACTCTTCCCGAGTTCCGGTTTAACGTCTAGAGTTCACGGCGCATACTGCTGGACCAAGTGGCAGCGGATATGCTCTGACGTTCCTTGGCAGACCCCGCAGGGCTAGTCCGCTCAACCACCGCTCCATCGGTGGTGTCGTCGAGCGAACAGGCCGTGCTTGGGTCGAGCTGATCGTTCCGTTCTCACTGTTCCTCAGGCGGAGTTCTAACGAGGGCGTCGGGTGCTCCGCCTTCGCCGGCTGCTCCAAGGTCGCTGGGTGCTCTGCCTTCGCCGGGACCTCCGGTCATACCAGAGCCTTCCTGCTGGGTGACGCTGCCGGCGTAGTCGTTGCTCGGGTCGCGGTAGATGGTGTGGACGTGTCCCCAGCCGGAGGTGGAGATGCCGTCGACGTCGGCCCCGGCCGAGCCTTGCTGGGCCTGGAACGCGACGTAGACGTTCGGACCGGAGATCGAGAAGTTGATGCCGTCGCCGCTGGACATGTCGTATGTTGTCTCGCCCGACCAGGCGATGACGGTGTCGTCGAGCGTTGTCTCGATCTCGGCCAGCTCAGCGGTGTTCGTCTCCTCGTCGGCCATCCCGGCCCAGTTGGCGATCAGCTCCAGGAGGAGCTTCTTTTGCTTATCGGTGAGGTCGGCACCGGTCAGCCCGGAACCGGTCGAGAAGTCGCAGGTGTCGCCGGGCGCGCACATGCTGACATCGCCGGAGGTGAGCGTGGCCTGCTGGTTGTCGGTGAGGCTGTCGAAGAAAGCGAAAGCGTCGGTGTAGATCCCGTCGAATGGCTGTACTTCGTCGCCGTCGTCGTTCGTGTAGACGGCGGGCTGGACGCCGAGGTGCGTCGGTGCGAAGGTGATGGCGTTCTCGCCACCATTCAGGTCGGCGTTGATGCCGAGGTGGTGGCCGCCGAATTGGATGGACCATGCATCGGTGTCGGAGGGGTCGCCGAATAAGGCGATGTAGTACTGGCCTAGCGAGTCCTCCGTGCTGCTGCTGTTCTCGTGAAGGTACTCGTCGCCTCCCATGATCCCCTCGACGGTCGCGTAGGCCTCTTCGCTGAGCAGCTCCTCGAGGACCTCGAGGGCAGCGGCCCTCTGTTCGTCTGTCAGATCGGTGAGGTTCAGGCCGGCACGATCGACGAAGGTCACGGGGAAATTCGACCACGAGGTGGACTTCGTCTCGTCGTCGTAGTCGTAGGTCAGTGTCTCGATCTGCTCGTCTGACAGTGTGGCCATGAACGCCAGTGCAGCAGCTGTCGTGTTGGAGATCGTCGAGGCGGCGGTCGTCGTGTCGCCGAGCGACAGCTCGCTGTCGCTCGCTGCGGAGTCCGCCGTCGATGTGGTCGACGTCTGACTGTTCGTCTCAGCGGTGGCGGTGTCCGTGGAACCCACGGAGCAGCCGGTTAGCACGAGTCCACCGCTCACCAGGACGGAAGCGGCCTGCAGAGCTCCGCGGCACAGGAGCAGGCGAAACGGTGTCGTTGTCCTGTCGGCGTTGGACTGTTGCATGGGGCTCTCCTTGGAGTTGATTCTTGGGGAATGATCGGTGGGCTGGTAGGCGTCCGAAGGTCATGAGTCCGGGCCTGTCGGTGCCTCACCGGTCAGCGACTCGTCGCCGGGTCCTCCGTTCGTCTGTGCATCCAGACTATTGCTGTGCCTTTTCGCGGAGCATCGTCCTGTCGCAGACACCTCGTACCGCATCCGCAGTATCTGGTGATGCCGCGGTCGGCTGACGAGGTGCGCGCCGCCTATGCCTTCGCCTTCCCCGCTCGGCGGCTCGTCTCCCACGTAGTTGTAGCGACCATTGCAGCGGACTAACAGACCGAGGCGGAGTCGTGTGCCAACCATCACCGCAAGTGTGACATGACGTGAAAGTGGCTTCTTGATCGCGCGGAAGCGAGCCAAGGCTGTTTCGGTCACGGCGTAGCCTCCGAGCGCGGAGAAGAAAGGCAGCAGTATCAGCGGCAGCCAGAAGCCGAAGAATAGAGCCTGGAAGAAGATGGACCAACCGGGCGGTGACAAAGTCAACGAAACGGTTGTTCACCAGGAAGGGCAACTCTGAGGAGAAAGAGAGGGCGTCGCAAATCCGCTTCGCCGATGCATACTCAGGTTTGGTTACGGTCAAGGCATGCAGCATCGTGAGAAAGGTGGCCGTTAGCTGAAAGACGATTTCCCACCCAAGGGGAAATGGGCGGCATCAAGGTAGAGCGTCAACAGTGCAGTGAGTGCGAAGGCTTCACGCATGAGTTTGTTTACTAGCTTGCCGTTGGACAAGCTGGACACCGAGACCCATGAAAAGACTGGTCCTGTCTGGCGATGATCAGGGCGGCTATTGATTAGTGCTGTTAGCGTACGGTAGTTCTCCTCGGTACCGACTGGCAGTGGTTGATCCGTGCCGAACTCGGCCGTGGTCCGGTTTTCGACCTGACATCTGACTGCGGGACAACGAACGGGGTCTGTGGGGCGAATCACTCGTTCTAGAATGTGGGGGCGGGACGGAAAAGCGGGATCAAGATGTGGTCGATGAACTCTGCCTGCGCCGCTTCGCTCAGCTCGGAGCGGTCCAGGAGATACCTCTTCAGGATCTTCCCGAGGATCAACTCGAAGAGCAAGCCGCCGTTCAGAGTTGAGCCCGACGGGGCGTGTCGCTCGACCACGACCTGGCAGTCCTGACGCCGACGATCCAACGCTGCATCGTCCAAGCACCGGAAGGCTCCTTGATAGCGGCGAGGTGGAGGAACAACCCGACCAGCACGCTCAGGTCCGTGCGCAGATTACTGGCATCGCCAGCAGCAGGTGCATCAGCAGAGCGTTCGGCACCGCCGCATTGAGGACGATAAGCATCCAGACCCCGGGGTGTTGTCTCCAGTTCATTTTCATTGTGCATCCCTTCTCTAGGCTCCGGAGCACGAACCGTCCGATGTCATGCGAAGACGACGAAGTCGGAACCTGCTCTAGGGGTACGATGGCGTACACAAAGGGCAAGCTGAGCGCTCCTGTCGATAGCTCTGTCCATAACGCGGTGGAATTTCGGTTTGACGTTTGACGTTATTGACGCTTGGCGCTATATGATGGTCCCATAATTAGATCGTTCGGCGACAAGGAGACCGAACAACGGTGGCGTCGTGAACGCGTGCGGTTGATAGATCCTAGGAGCCATCGGGTCGCGTTGCGCAAGTTTCGTCAGGTGGGGTCTGCGGGGGTTCCTCGAAGACTTCCGCGTGTCACCTGGGCGCCGACTCGAAGCCCTCCAAAGTGACCGGGCCGGTCAGCACAGCATCAGGATCAACGACCAGCGGCGGGTTTGTTTCGTATGGACGGACGCTGGACCAGAGGAGGTGGAGATCGTTGACCAGCACTGACAAGATCGAGCCGATCCACCCGGGTGAGGTCCTCAGGGAGGACTTCATTGAGGGCTTTGGGATCTCGCAGAACAAGCTCGCCGTGTCGATCGGAGTGCCGCCTCGGCGGATTAACGAGATCGTCCAGTGCAAACGGGGGATTTCGGCGGACACTGCCCTGCGACTTGCGAAATACTTCGGCACGTCGGCGGAGTTCTGGATCAATCTACAGCGCCACTACGAGTTGGACCGTGCCGAGGACATCGCAGGGGAACAAATCGCTTCGATCTCGCCGCTGGTGCGCATGTCGACATCTTCCCGTGAAGTGCGCCAGAAGGTCGTGGCATACGTTATTCATAATCAGCGGCTCCTGGTGTTTACACATGACGACGTTGCGCTGGAAGTTGCTGGTGTTCAAGTGCCTGCCGGTTCGATCTCGGCGGGTGAGTCACCGTGCGATGCGGCAGTGCGCGAGGTGTGGGAAGAGACCGGCCTGACAGTGAGGGTCGTGCGCGCGCTCGGCATCGAACGGTACGACATGTGGCCATCGAAGCCAGAAGTGCATGAACGACACTTCTTCGAGCTTGAAGTCCTTGACGATCACTTGCCGGAACGGTGGAGCGCCGGTGAGGACGACTCGTCCGATGGCAGCCCTGTCGTGAAATGGACTTGTTGGTGGATGCCGCTAAGAAATGCCCACGCCCTGTGCGCGGGATTCAGCACCCGCATTGGCGAGCTTGATTATTGAGATCGGGATGCATGATGTCGCGCACGTGACGGAACCTGGTCGAGTTCAGGTTTAACGTCTAGCGTTATTGGCGCCTTTCGATATAGGCGGTCGTACAATCAGCTCGTCAGGTGACCGCGATACTGAGTGTGTCTGGCATCGTGAATCGGCTAAGCGAATTGCTCCGCGCATTCACAAAGTCGCTAACCGTAAACTTCATTTGTTTGACGCGCCAACAACTCTAAAACTTTCAATGTGCTCCATGTTGCGCAGGAGAGACTAGCCGGGAAGCAGAGTTATTCGATTTCGAGGCATTTATTGCGTCCAAGAGATCGTGAGCGAGTACTGGCTCACTCCGGCCGCTCAGCAAGCCCTTTTATAGATCTGAAACTTTATCGAAGTGTGCTGGGATAGTTTGCAGACGCGTGGTCTTCTATTTGAGACGTGAAGATAGAGTTGATGTTGTCAGGATACTGTCCCAGCGAGTGGATTTTGAACGGCACCTTGAGCTCGTCGTCTAATACGGCCAAGGACAAAAAGGATTCGTCATCACATTGGTGAAGTTCTTGATCGAAGCAGAACAACGAGAGGTTTTGACCTGTGAATAATCCTCATGCCACCGTGCAGGGAATTCAATCTTGCTGCTTTGTCTGTAGGGGCTGAATCCGGTAGTTGCTTCGCTACTGCGGCGGGAGATTTCGGATTTTTGGCTGCGAATGCCTACGCGATCCGGCCCGAATGAGTCGTGGGTACGTCGGGCACTGTCACGGTTTTCGTGCCTGTTGCACCGGACAGGTAGATAGCGGGCATCGTGCGATGGCGATCGCGGTGGCTCCCGTGCTATGGGTTCCTTTCGTAACTTGCTGTGGTCATGGCAGCTGCGCAGTGTTCGACTAGTGCCGTAGTAGTCAGGTTTGGGTTTGCGGTAGGTAGCCCAGGCATTTTCACTGATGCCGCCCGCTCACATTCCTAATGCTCTGACTCGTCTCATAAAATACATCGGATATGTACGTTACATGTCCGATCGACGACCTTACCGGGCGTAACTAAGAAACTACGGCGCCACTGAACTACCGACCGACGACACCAACGAACCCTGGTTGAAAACCTGTTTACAGTATCGTCTGCTGGTTTTATATCAATATGTACGAGAAGATGAGTCCAGGACGTCCTGGCTGTGATCACCGCCGGCAACCCTACGGCAGTGGATTAGTCAGTGGCGCCCGCTCGAACAAATAGCATGTTCTCAGTGCTGGTCTCGGAACCAGACTCGGCGAGATCGTCTTATGGCGCCCACCGTTTGGCGAGCGCACAGGAGTGCCTCTGGCATCAAATCT
>NZ_DYXC01000099.1 GCF_020742345.1 Enteractinococcus helveticum
TCACCCGAATCCGGATGCAGTGATTGTTAGCCGGGTATTCGAGACGGCCTGACAACACAGGCACATAGCGTTGATCACACAATAAAAACGGAGCTTTCTTGGCTCCCGCCCCAAGTTGCAACAGCACCGAAAAAGACGAGTTCCTGGCGTTAGAACCAGCGGCAGAAAAATTCTTTTACCGCTGGTACGGAGGACAGGAGTTCATCAAGGGCATCGAACGTTGGGTCATGTGGTTAGGCAATGCCAAGCCAGCAGAGCTACAAGCGATGCCCTATGTACTTAAACGTGTGCAAGCGGTCAGAGAGTCACGGCTAGCCAGCAAGAGCGTCCCCACCCAAAAACTTGCAGAAAGTCCGACTAGATTTCACGTAGAAAATATCCCTTCAGGAAATTCCCTACTGATTCCCCAAGTGTCTTCAGAGCGACGTCGTTATATCCCAATTGGGTTTTTAGAACCCGGTACTTTAGCCAGTGACAAAGTCCGCTTAGTTCCTGGTGCCACGAAGTATCACTTCGGCGTTCTCCATTCTCGAGTGCACAATGCCTGGATGCGCACCGTTGCTGGTCGTTTGAAGTCTGACTTCAGCTATTCCAATGGCATCGTTTATAACAACTTTGTGTGGCCCGAGGTCACTAAAGACCAAGAATGTGAAATCGCAGAACATGCTCAAGCTGTCCTTGAGGCACGTGAAGCGTACGAAGGTACCACGATCGCCCAGATGTACGACCCGGACCATGACTGGTTGTATTCAGAACTCACCGCAGCGCACCACTCACTCGATGCTGCGGTCGAACGGGCCTACGGGCTAGAACCCGGATGCGATGAAAAAATCATCGTTGAGCGACTTTTTCAACTCTATGCACACGCTGTGAACCGTTTGCAGGCATAGCTACCCATCCATCGAAGCGACCTGAATCCACCATCGTTCAAATCACCTAACAGTTCGATACCTCTCGGGCTACCGTGCGCAAAGGCATGAATAATGGCTGGTTTCCTGTCGCGATAAAAGACCTCCACGGGCGCGGGACCATCCCCGTCGATAACGTGCTTCAAGCCGGGTTCACGACCCGAAAAACATGGCTCAATGACCCTGCTCATGCATGTGCTCAAGTCGATAAGTTCAAAGCCGCATTATCTCCAAATGAATCGAACACAATCAGGATAAATTTTATCTATGCCCCACTCTAAAGACTCATTCGTAGAACTCTGCAGCTCGGACTATGGAATTTTTCTTGCAGCCCTGGACTCTCAAATTTTTACCTCTCTTTTTACTGTCGGAGGGGTGGTGTTAGGTGCATGGCTAACACATTAAGTTTTGAAACTCTTCCAGCGACACTTTTATGCCTATGCTGTTCTAGGGTTGCGTTCCACCCGTCCGTCTGTTGCAGCATCATAGTGCGCAATGGCTGGCGCGTAGCCTCTGATGGTACTGCCGGTCCACGGAGTTGGTACCTCAGTTCTGGGGAGGTGGTACCGGCCCGTGTTTCAGGGCCGGTTCGTGGTGTTCCTCCTTGGGGGGATTATTGCCAGTAATCTTTGCGGGATTGGGTTTTCAGTTGTTGGTGTTGTCGCATGTCGATGTCGCCGAGGTTGATCTTTCTGGCGTTGTTGGCTAGCCGGTTGACGATGGAGTCGGCGGCTACTCTGTCGGGCAAGATATCAACCCAGTGTGCTGGTCCAGTTTGTGAGCTAATGATGGTGGGCAATCGGTGTTCCCGGTTGGCTAGGACGGCAAACAGGTCGCTGGCCGCGTTGGTGTCGATGCCTACGGTCAAAAAGTCATCAAGGATCAGTACTTCGGTGTCTGACAGTGTGTTGAGGAGTTTCTGGTGGGCGATGCCATCGGTGCGGGCAATGACCAGTTTGCGTGCCAGATCGTCCATGCGGGTGTAGTAGACGCTGTGGCCGTTGTGGCAGGCAGCAATCCCGATCGCGCAGGTCAGATAGGTCTTGCCGCCACCGGTTGGTGAAGTGATTAACAGATTCATTGGATCCGCCGACCAGTCATGGGCACCATAGCGTTGCATCCTGACTTTGGTGATGCCACGACCGGGCTGATAATCCAGTTCTGCGATACTGGCCTGGGGAATGGGGACTCTTCTATGATTGTCAAACGGGTTGCAAGCGTTGATTCTGAGTATTGAGGATTCTAAAAACTCTGCGGGCGAGGTAGCGTTTGAGGCAGCGTCGGATTTCGCGGTCGGTTTTGCCTTCGGCCCTTCGTTTTGTGACGTAGGATTTGGTTTCCTGATCGTGAGTCATTTTGCTTACCGCCACCATATGCAAAGCGCTGTTCAGGCTTCTGTCGCCTCCGCGATTGAGCCGGTGTCTGACGGTATTTCCTGATGAGGCAGGAATGGGGTTGACCCCGGCAAGGGACGCAAATTGCGCCTCGGAGGGCACCCGACCCGGATGTGACCAGGCTGCGAGGCATTTTGCTGCACTGACGGGCCCGAAGCCTTTTTCTTCCAGCAGCGGTGCGGCGTGACTGACCTGAACGAGCTCTTCAAGTTGCCGTTCATTGGCTGTCAACTGCTGGTCTAGCTCTTGGATGTCTTTGGCCAAGCGGATGGCTTCTGCCCGAGCTACCAAGATCGCCAGGTCCTCTTTGCGGGTGCGCCACTTGGCGACTTCCACGATTTGGCTTTTGCTCAGTTTGCCTCGGGCATCCAGGCCCAACTCATTGGCTCGGACAAGCGCGGTCAGCGCGTTGATGGAGCGGGTGCGGTCATTGGTCATCGCAGCCCGAGCGGTGACCAGAATCTGAATGGCTTGGCGGATGCCATCGTTGAGCCGTGGCCGACGTAACGCGGTCAGGGGTAACGACAAGGCGGCGGTCGCGATCCGGTGGGAATCCAGTGCATCGGATTTGCCAACCCCGTAGCGTTGCGTGGGCTCCATGCGAGGCGCTTCGGCAACTGGGTAGCTGTGGGCAGCAACGGTGCCGGTCAGGATCGCACCATAGGAGCCAGTGCCTTCGATGACCCAGAGCGTGTCGGCATCAGCTTCGGTACGCCTGGCTACCCAGGCCAGCGCGCGATTGATGCCGGCTACTGTTGTCGGGAAGTCATCGGTAGCAATGACTGCACCAGTTGCAGCGGCCAGGACGGTGTAGACATGTTTGCGGGCGTGGGTGTCAACACCCACGACAAACGGGTGTGTTTCAGCGACAATAGACATAGCGGTCGTTGTGCCTTCCAATGTGATGGACATGGTCAGTGGCCGTTGGTGGCCGGTACCAGTCCGGGTGGATTCACATCGGAACAGCACTGTGACTCTTCTATAACTGTCAAGCGGCGTGAGCGAATGTTTTTTGGGTGTTGAGGATTCGGAAGACTC
>NZ_DYXC01000100.1 GCF_020742345.1 Enteractinococcus helveticum
CATTTTCCGCCTGGGCAGTCGGTGTTGGTGTGGGGCCAAGCAGCGTTGTCGAGGAATCTCAGACCTTCGGCCCGGACCTGATCTTCAACTGGCTGGGTCAACACTCACCCATGCTGGCGAATTTTGCCAACCTGCTATTTGTCACCAGTCTGCTGGCCGTACTGCTGGCATTCCACAATGCGGTGGCCCGCTACTTCTTTGCACTGGGCCGCTCAACCGTACTACCCAAGGCCCTGGGGACGACGGCACCAAACGGTGCACCACGCAACGGATCATTGATGCAGTCAGGACTTGCCTTCGTCGTCGTTGTGGGGTTTGCCATCGCCGGTATTGGTCACGAACTCGGTGAGCTGTTCCCGGTCATCACGCTGTTCACCTGGCTGACCAACGCTGCAGCATTCGGTCTGGTGTTCTTGCTGGCCATCACCTCGGTTGCAATCATTGCGTGGTTCCGCACCAATCAGCTGCAGCGCGGCATCTGGACCCGGGTTATTGCGCCAAGTATCGCCACCATTGGTTTGACCACCGTGTTCATCATGATTCTGGTCAACTTCGAGCTGATGATCGACGCCGAAGCAGGCTCCGCGCTGATCTACATCATGCCCGGTCTGATCATTGTCAGTGGCGTACTTGGCTTGGTCTGGGGAGAGATCATTCAACGCCGTCGTCCGCAAGACTACGAAGCAATGCGTCACCAGGACGTGCTCAGCGACGACGAGGAGATTGCGATTGCCCAGGGATCCTTGGATGACAACGAACGCAGCACAAACTAGACACAGAACACTCACACGAAAGGAAAATGCTGTGACGAAGAAACATGTTGTTGTAATCGGTGCGGGATTTGCGGGCCTGATGGCAGCACGTGAACTGCAAGCCGCCGGCATCAGCGTCGAGATGATCGAAGCCCGGGATCGCATCGGTGGGCGTGCCTGGACCGAAGAGCGGATGGGACGTCCGCTAGAACTCGGGGCAACCTGGGTGCACTGGTACCAGGCGCACACCTGGACCGAGATCGTGCGCTACAACCAGCCGATCGTGGCCTCGCCCGAGCCGCAGACCGTGTACTGGAATCGCTCTACCGGTGAAACCTGCCAAGGTACGATGGACGACGTTGAAGCACTGCTGCGTCCGGCCATGGCCGAAGTCTTTGCCAGAGGCGACGAATATTTCCCGAACCCGTTGGATCCGATGTGGATTCTCTCGGACAGGTACGACGGACCAGCAGCACTGCGCGAACAATTTCTGGCCGATGACCAGAAATCCGTGCTCGACATTATTCGTGAGTCAGGAAAATTCAGTCACGAACAACTCGATCTCATCAGTTCCTACTGGGCGGCCGGCTACATTGGCAATCCGGACACCGGGTCATCATTGATGGCCAAACAGTGGGCGGCACTATCGAATATGGATCTGGGGCTGCTGGACGACATCACGTTGAAATTCAAACTGGTCAATGGCATGCGGGGCATTTACAACGCGATGGCGGAAGATCTAACCTGCAATATTCGGTTGAATACTCCGGTGACCAAGGTGCAGCACACCACCGAAGGGGTAGCCATCACCTTGGAAGATGGTGAAGTTCTCACAGCTGATGCAACGATCGTGACCGTTCCGGTTGGGGCCATGAATACCATCGAGTTTTCTCCGGCACTGCCACAGAAGATGCAAAAAGTGGTTGATCGCGGTTGGAACTCCAAGGGCGCCAAAATCTGGATCAAAATTCAAGGCCACCATAAGATCCTGGGCTACGCGCCCTTCCCAGCAAAGATGTCGGTGGTGCGTTCCGAATACTTTACCGACGACGACACCACCATTCTGGTGGGCTTCGGCGGAGACCACTTGGCAGTTGATCTCAACGACACTGCGGTAGCCCAAGAAATCATCAACCAGTTCAATCCAGAACTTGAGGTGATTGATTCCACCGGGCATGACTGGGTTGCTGATAAATGGTCTGGCCAGGCCTGGGGCACCTTACAGCGCGGCCAATTCAGCGATGGCTGGGATAACTTCAAACAGACCGGCACTCAGATGTACTTTGCCGGGACCGAATGGTCGAAGGGTTGGCGCGGAGTTTGCATTGACGGCGCACTAGAATCTGGTATGACAACCGCGCGTCGGATTATCCAAGACTTCCGACAGCAGGCATAAAACCTACAACATCAACGGGTCACGCTGCTGCTTGTCGGCGGTGGGGGACCCGTTGGTGTTTATACATTAAAAATGGAGTTGCGGTAACCCGAAGGAGTTTCACCATAGATTTGTTTAAAGAGTTTGGAAACATGCGATGCATCGGTTAGACCATAGCGTGAACTAATGGATTGTACCGTTTCGTCGCGATAGGCCGGATTCGCAAGGTCATCGCGGATTCTTCGGACACGTTCATTGCGGATATAGGCGCTGACCGTTTGATGTTCTTCCGAGAATTTGCCGTGCAGCTGACGCAGCGAGACATAAAAATGGTCGGCAATCATTTGTGGTCCCAGCTGGGGATCGTGTAGGTGATCGTCAATAAATGCCACGGCCTGCTGAAATAGCGGGTTGTCTTCTTGCAGGTCGTTGTGCTTCCGGGCCGCTGCAAAGAGGACCGTGACAAGCATTTCAAGAGCGGAGCGCACCAGCTGCAACGCGTGTGGACCCTGTAGAATATGCAGATTCAGCGCGAGTTGTTTAAAAAGTGGGACCGCCACTTTTCCTAGCCCAGATTCATCACTAATGGGGATCGCCGTCACCTGTGAGATCTGATTCTGAACCAAGTGCAGCAGCTCTTGCGGAAACTGAATGATGAGACTTCGCTGATCTTGTGCATAGTCCAAGGTATAGGGGCGATGCGCAACATACAGGGCAAGGTCACCGGGGTGCAGCTGACATTCACGAGCGTCCTGAGTCAGGACCGTGGTGCCGGAAAATTGCAGTGAGAGCTTGCACAACGCTTCATGCTCGGCAATCGGGACAATCTTACTCTGGGTGACCGTATGCGGGCCGGTGTACATGTCGAAAAGTTCGACCTCACCCAGCGAAACATGGTGTTGGCCTGCGCGGAAAGCTTGCCTATCGGGTGTGCTGAATTCAATATGGGGAAAGCTTGCTTGAGCGTTCTGAACCCAGGTCCAATAATCTTGGTCGCGTGCTGGAGCGGAAGTGAGTTGGACTGCGGCGTCTTGCTGCTGTTGTTGTATATCCAGTTTGCCCAGTCCTTTCTATACGTCTCGCGGCCTGGCTGTCACCTGTCAGATATGAAGTAATGATTAACTATATCAACGCGGAATTTGGTCACCATAGCAAACAGCGCTGTCCTCCCCGGCCTATGAAAAGGTGGGATGACAGCGCTGTGTGACAGCAAAGGTGTCTTAGAGGGTCGTGACCTTTGGCAGTGCGACCTGCTTGAGTCCTTCGACGCCGAACTCTAGGCCCATACCGGATTTCTTGACGCCGCCGAATGGCACCCGTGGGTCCACGGCACCGTGTTTGTTGATCCAGGTGGTCCCGGCAATCAGTCGGTTTGCGACGTCGCGTGCGCGGTCGGCATTCGATGACCACACGGAGGAGCCCAGCCCGACTTCAAGTTCGTTGGCCCATTGGATGGCTTGATCAAGATCGTCGTATTTGATGATCGGCAGTGCCGGACCAAATTGTTCGATCTGCACCAACGGGTTGTTCTGGTCGATATCCGAGACAATTGTGGCCGGGTAGAAATACCCGGTCTGGTTTTCATCTGGGTTGCCACCGGTGACAATGGTGGCGCCATCTTTGCGGGCCGCTTCGACCAGATCAGCAACAATCTTCTGCTGGGCGGCGTTTTGCAGTGGTCCCAGCACGTTTTCTTCAGATACGCCCTGGCCCATGGGTGTTTCGGCGGCAATCTTGGCTAGTGCTTGAACCACCTCGTCGTAGATCGAGGCGGGCACGTAGAGCCGCTTCAGCGCCGCACAGGTCTGGCCGGTATTGATAAACGCGCCCCAGAAAATATCCTGCGCCATATCCTCAACATTGATATCATCTAGCACAATACCGGCGTCGTTACCACCCAGTTCAAGGGTTACACGCTTCATATCCGCAGCCGCCGAGCGCATGATCGCCTGGCCGGTCTTGGTCGAACCGGTGAACATAATCTTGTCAATGTCAGGGTGTTCAGAAACTGCCTGACCAATATCGCCTTCGCCCGGCACAACCTGCAGCACACCTTCGGGCAGGACCTGATTGAGCACCGCAACCAGCGCTTGCACCGATAGCGGAGTGTGTTCGGAAGGTTTCAAAATGACGGCGTTACCCATCCGCAGCGAGGGGGCCAATTGCCAAACCGCGATCATCATGGGCCAGTTCCACGGGCCAATGGCTCCGACCACCCCGATGGGCACATAGCTCAGCACGGATTTGCCGGATTCGTCATCGACGAGGACTTCGTCTTCCAGCGGGAAGTCCGCGTTGGCACGCAGCCAGGCTTCACAGGCGCCAGCTTCGAAACGAGCGTTGGGACCATTGAGCGGTTTGCCGACCTCACGGGCCAGAACCTGGGCGAGCGCTTCAGCCGAAGCGTTGACCGCGTCGGCGGCCTTGTGCAAGTACTCGGAGCGTTCGGTGTGGGAAAGCGCACCCCAGGATTTTTGGGCTTGACGAGCTTTGGCCACGGCGGCATCGACGTCGTCGGGAGTCGAGATTTTGGTGTGGCCAATGAGCTCACCGGTGGCCGGATCATACACCGGCTGGCCATCGGCGACGGTGACGGCGGCAAGTAGATTATCGAATGTCGTCAGATCAGTAGACATGTATTCCTCCGTGTTCATTCATGGGATCGCAAATGGGTCCCGGTTGTATTCTAGGCTGCCAAAATATGCGGTCGCTGAGTTAGGGCTGACGTGCATGACACTTGGACTCCAGTGCAGGACTGCAGCCGCCATGCTGCGTGGCGGGCAGAGCGGATGGTCTGATTCGGTACAGTAAAAAGGGCGTTGAATATACGACGTTGACCACAAGATGCGGAGGTATCCTGCAATGAAAGCAATGGTAGTTCGAGAACTCGGTGGCGGCTGGGTAGAAGAAGATATTCAGATTGCCGACCCGATTGGTCAAGAAGTACTGATCGAACTGAAAGCCTCTGGTCTGTGCGGTTCAGACTTCATGGAAATGAGCAATGAAGTCCAGTATCCGCCTCCGGCAGTCCTGGGCCACGAAATTTCCGGGGTGGTCACACAAATTGGTCCTAACGTTACAGAATTTGCGGTAGGTGACCACGTTGCCGCCTGTCTGGTGCAGTTCTGCGGTAAATGCGAACAATGTTTAGCTGGCGAACCAGGCCTGTGCCGTTCTCCTGAACTGACCCTGCGTGCTGACGGCGAAGCACCACGGCTCAAAGATGCCAACGGTAACCCAGTGACGCAAGGCATGGCGCTGGGCGGCTTTGCTCAGCAGGCACTGGTTCATGAGAATATGCTGGTCAAACTACCCAAAGACATGCCTTTTGCCCAGGCTGCGGTGCTGGGTTGTGGGGTGATCACCGGAACCGGGGCTGTGCTCAATGCGGCTAAGGTCCGGTCCGGTGAAGATGTGGTGATTATTGGTGCCGGTGGGGTTGGGCTCAACGTTGTTTCCGGTGCGGTGTTGGCCAGTGCTGGCAAAATTATTTCCGTGGACTTGAACCAGGAATCGCTGGATGCCGCCAAAGCTTTCGGTGCAACCCACACCATCAACTCAGCTGAGACTGATCCTGTTGCCGCGGTCAAAGAATTGACCGGTGGTCACGGTGTTCGTACGGTCTTCGACGTCGTCGGAATTGGCGCCACGGCACGTCAAGGTTACGACATGTTAGATAACGGTGGGACGCTGTATCAAATTGGCATGGGATCGGGCACCGATACGCTGGATACGGTCCCAATGCAGAACGCCTTTTCGCGCAAAGCCATCCAGGGCGTATTCATGGGCTCTGGCGTGCCCAAACGCGACATAGCCATGCTTGTTGAACAGTACCAAGCTGGTCGGCTGAACCTTGATGACATTGTTTCTGGTGAAATTAAACTCTCTGAGGTCAACAAGGGTTATGAAATGATTCGCGATCCAAAGGTGAATCGAATCGTTATCACCGACTTCTCCTAGTTGCCGGTCGTTTTCTTCTAGTTGCGGGTTGTTGGTGGGTGGAGTCCGGCGTCGCGTGTTACCGGCCCCGGCCCGGGCGGTAAGGTCCGCGAAAAGATCCCGGCACCCACCAACCCCAGGGCTGCGATGGCCCAAACACCAAAGGCCAGCGTGGAGATGGCCGTGACCACGGAGATCAGCAACGGCCCGGTCAATGTTCCAGTATCGGAAAGCAGCCGCCACAGGGCCAAGAATTTTGGTCGACCCACGGTCGGGGAGTAGTCAGCTCCCAGGGTCATAACGATGCCCGCACCGAAACCATTGCCCAGCCCAATTAATACGGCGGCCACCATCAACCATCCACTCGTGCCCATCAACGGCACGGAGGCGGTGCCGATGGCCAGTCCGGTGAGACAGCAGACTGCAACCACACGACGTCCTTTCCGGTCCATCAGCAGACCGGATGGATAGAACATGATCAGATCAATGGCCCCGGACACCCCGTAAATGAGTGATGCCTGGGCTGGGCTGAGGCCGAGGTGCTCGGCCCACAGTGGGATGACCGCGGTGCGCGAGGCTCGCATCGCCGACAGGCACAGCACACCCAGGCCCGAAGACAACAGCACCCGCCAATGTTCCTTGGCCAACGACGTCATCGTTGGATTCGTGATGATCTCCAGCGGGCTGGTTGTTGTTGATTCCAAATGCGTGGGCGTGGTGGGTTCAGCCAGTTCTTGGATCAAGAGTGAAATAATGACGGCGGTGCCCATACACGCCGCGCCGACGGCAAATGCGCCCTGCATGCCCAGAAACGCTTGAGCCCCGGCACCAAGGAAGGGCCCGACGAATGATCCGATGCGTATCATGCCGCCCAGCAGGGACATGGCCCGGGCCCGGTGGGAGACCGGAACAGCCACCGCCAAATACGACTGGCGTGCCAGATTGAATCCGGCTCCGGCCATCCCGATCAGCAAGATACCTACGGTATAGCCGGCAAAATCATAGGGCACACCCAACGGAAACCAGCCGGCGACCATCGCCCAGGCCAGCGTGGCACCCAGGGTCCCTACGCCAGCCGAGACGATCATGGTAAGACGTTCTCCGGCACGTGAGGCCAATTGGGCGGCTGGAGCATTTGCGATCAGGGAACCGATGCCGATTAGTGTGACTGTACTGGCCGCCACCGCCAGGGAGACTCCGAATCCTGTAGAGGCCCCGGCAATTGCCGGCATGATGGCGCCAAGACCAATCGCATAGATTAACGAGGGAGCATAGATCTGAAACGCATTCGCTAGAGGTTTGGCGCTGCGTGACTGATCTGACATGTTACCTTCTTTACTCCATCCGGTCCGAGTACAGCAATGACTCTTAACCTCCTAGAGTACGCCGAGGTGACACAAAAGTTCTGAACCCCAGCCATCATCGATATTTCAACTCACGGCTTTCCTGATAACGCATGGCTGTTGGTGCCAATGTTGCCGCGGTGTAAAATGAGGATACCTTCGACGCCACAGTGGTGTTGTGGGAACCCGATACAGGAGTTTCTCATGGAACCGGACCATAGGTTTCGAACTGAAGAACTACGGTTCTCCTCGGATGGTTTGGATTGTGCGGCGACCTTGTATCGCCCTGTTGAAGCGGACGCCGTTGTGCCGTGTGTCGTATTTGCTCCAAGTGTGAACCAGACTCGTCGCGATGGTTACCCGCGGTTTGCGGAACGTTTTGCGGCCGCAGGTTATGCCGCTTTGATCTTTGATTACCGATACATTGGCGACAGCGCAGGCAAACCACGTCAACTTGTCGATTATAAACAACAGCGCGAAGATCTTCGTGCGGCAGTCGCTTTTGTGCGTTCCCTGGAAGGCATCGATACGACGCAGATCGTGTTGTGGGGATTTTCTTTTGCCGGCGACCCGGTGCTGAACGTGGCAGCCGATGATCAACAGATTGCTGCCGTATTCACGTTGTGTCCGCTGCTGGACGGACTGAAATTTTCCGCTATCTCTGGGACCGGTAACACGTTACGGCGAATGGCTGCAGCAGCCCGCGCGTCTTGGACTCGCGAGCCGATACGTATGCCGGTCACCGCCCCAGCCGGTAGGTTGGCGCTGTTCAATAAGCCAGAGGCAGTTGAGGGATTCGCAGCGTTGCAGGCGGAAAACTCGTCATGGCGCAACGATATTTTGGTCAAACCAACCCAACCGCCCTTCCTGCTGCGCCCCATCAAACATGCAAAGCATATCACCTGTCCACTATGGGTAGGCCTTGCAACGCAAGACACGATGGTCCCGGCGATGCCCATGCGACGACTCGCACGACTAGCACCCTATGCTGAACTTCGAACCTTTTCGGGCGGTCATTTTGGCGGATTTCTTGACCACTTTGATGAGGTCATCACATCCCAACTGGCGTTTCTGCGCCGCGCACTTGCCCACGGATAACCACCCGGGGCCGCAAACGCCACTCGTCGAATATCAGACAGGCGGTCAGTATGCGTCCCCAATATCTTGAATCATGGTGACCGGATCCATAGACTCACAATCCATAGCCCAGAAGTGATGGCTTGGAGGAATATTGTGCATGTCGCATATCAGCTCAAACGAGACAACCTGCGCATCAAGATCAACCAACAGGACACCGAGCTCGACGCACTATTTCCCATCGGCCATAAACATGACCGCTACGGGTTTCTGATTACCGAACCCTACGGAAGTTTTGGTGCAAGCTTGCTCATCCAAGCCGCCATCGTGCACTTTTATGACATTCATCCGGCCCGTCGCGACAACGAACCCATGTACCCAGAAATCTATATGTTCCACGTCGGTGGGGCTTTCGGGGATCACAGTTCATTTGATTTCTGGCCACCGCGCAAAGAAATCTTTGTTGAGGCCAATAAGCCAGCGGATCTCCTGTCAGCCATCGTTGATCGCGGTATCACTCGATTGACGGTTCCTGAAGTGCCACCAGGCGACCCTGTACGTCTCCAAGACGGCGCAAATACGTTCGCCGACATTGGTTCAGCCAAAAATCTGTTGGCTTCATGTTTCGTCTATAATGCCGGAGGCATGACTGACGACGCCGATGTTGTGCTGTCATCCGATCATCCATCTTTTGAGGCCAATATCGGACGTACGTTGGATCGTGAGCCAATTTTAGAAAAATACTTTGCTGCACCCCAAACCATGAGTCTCGCCGGGCCCTCAGCTCGGCAGGACATTGATCGATGGGTTGAAACCGTCCTGGTCAGAAAAGATGAGGTCGACCGAGATGCTATTCGATTGCTAACCGCCCAACGTCGTCATCGGCAAGGTGACCGACTCGTGAGAACCGAATCTTTCCGACGTGTCAGCGTTGAGGATATGTTCGCCTTATTAGCTGGATTTTGATGACGCGAACACTACCTTTTGCACCGACTAGCCGGTGATCTGGTAGAAGAGCTCCGGCTAGTCGGTGAAACTACCGGACTTGGCTACTTGAACGGTGCTCCAGTACTTCCGCGATTTTGGCAATCGCCGGTTCGTTCTGCAACGACGTCGTATCACCCAGGGTGTCACCGGTGTAGAGTTCCGTGAGTAACCGGCGCATGATCTTGCCCGACCGGGTCTTGGGCACATCGGGGACGAATACAATGTCGTTGGGTTTGGCAACCGGGCCGATCTGTTTGGCGACCAATTGGGTGAGTTCGGCTTTTGCGGCGTCGTCGGTGAAGTCCCCACGGCTGACCACAAATGCGATGGCGCAGTGGCCGGTTTTGGGGTGGGGGACCGGGGTGACGCCGGCTTCAATGACCTTGGGGTGTGAAACCAGCGCGGATTCAATTTCAATGGTCGACAGGCGGTGGCCGGAAATATTGATGACGTCGTCGATGCGTCCCAGGATCCAGATATCGCCGTCGTCGTCGGTTTTTGCACCGTCGCCGGCCAAAAACCAGCCGCGACCGTCTTCGGCCCAGTGGAAATCGGCCCAGTACGAGTGATAGAAGCGTTCCGGATTGCCCCACACCGTGCGGGCAGCACCGGGGCCGGGACGGGTGACGACAATGACGCCCTGTTGGTTGGGTTTCGAAGGGTTGCCCGCGTCGTCGACCACCGCGACATTGACGCCGGGAAGCGGACGCGAACCAGATCCGGGCTTGAAGGTTTTATCCGTTTGACGTGGGGAGATGATGGTGGAACCGGTTTCGGATTGCCACCAGGTGTCGACCATGGGTACGCCCTCGGGGGTGTCGCGGCCAATGTGGGTGCGCGCCCAGTTCCAGGCCTCGGGGTTCACGGCTTCGCCCACGGTGCCGATTAGCCGGATTGAGGACAGATCGTATTCGGCGGCCGGGCCGTTTTCGTGCCAGCCCATCAGCGAGCGCAGTAGGGTTGGTGCGGTGTAGTAACTGGTGACTTTATAGCGCTGGATGACTTCAAAATGGCGCGCGGTGTGGGGTGCATTGGGCACGCCCTCGTAGATCACCTGGGTTGCGCCATTGGATAACGGACCGTACATTTCGTAGGTGTGGGCGGTGACCCAGGCCAGATCGGCGGTGCACCAGTGAACATCGGCCTCGCGCTGGTTCACATCCGGGTTAGCGAACAAAAAATCGTACGTGATTGAGGCGTGGGCCAGATAACCCGCCGAGGTGTGCACCAGGCCCTTAGGTTGGCCGGTTGTACCCGAGGTGTACATGATGAACAGTGGGTGTTCGGCGTCAAAGAACGCGGGCTGGTGGGTTTTGGGTTGCTTGGTGACGACGTCGTCCCACCAGACATCGCGGCCCGGCGTCCAGGGAATATCGGTGTGGCCGGTGCGGTTGACCACCAGCACGTGTTCGATGTTGTTGTCGCCCGAGACGGCTTCATCGGCGGCGGTCTTGACGGGCATGGCCTTGCCGCGGCGGAACTGGCCGTCGGAGGTGACCAAGAGTTTGGCCCCGGTGTCTTCGACCCGGAATTTCAGGGCGTCTGCCGAGAACCCACCAAAGACCAGCGAGTGCACAGCACCGATGCGGGCACAGGCCAGGGCGATGACCACGGTTTCCACAATGACCGGCAGGTAGACGACCACGCGATCGCCGGCAGTGATCCCTAATTCGGTCAGGGCGTTGGCGGTTTGAGAGACTTCCTCTAGCAGGTCCCGGTAGGTTACGGTGCGACGGTCGCCGGGTTCACCTTCGAAATACAGGGCGACTTTGTCGGCGTGGCCGGCTGCCACGTGACGGTCCAGGCAGTTGACGGCCACATTGAGTTTGCCGTCTTCATACCACCGGGCCACGGGGCCTTGTGCGGTGTCGGGGTGTGGTTTTGTCCAGGAATGGATGATGGAAAATTCTGTGTCCCAGTCCAGGCGTTGGCCGGCAGCTTCCCAGTAGGCCATCCGGGCGCGCTCATCGACCTGTGCACCGGTGGCATCTGCACGGTGGTGGGCCAGGCCGACAGCACGGCCCGGATTCACATCGGGGTCTGCGGCATCGACCATGACTTGCGGCAGGGGACCGGGCAGCCCGTTGGGCAGTGGCGTGTATTGTTCATCGAAGAGTTTGGCGGCCAACCCGGTGCGGTAGACCAGGTTCGTGTCAGTGGCGGTGATGCTGGATTGCGTCAAGAATCAAACCTTTCCATCGGTTCTGGCGGTAGCACCTGCACGAGGCGTGGGGTTGCTGCGGCGTCGTCGAGCCAGATCTCTCAGCCGCTCTGGATGGGTACGTCATCTACTGTAGGCAATATTTGGGCTGAACGAAAATTTACCGGTCATAATGCTAGCCATGAGCGAAGCTTGGACTCGGTCAACACCGGGACCAGGCGCTGCTGGGTGATGGTCGTACCGGTGATCACCAGGTACAGCTGCACCAGCACCACCAGGGTGCACCCGGTCAGCAACACCTTGTCCATTGGGCCTGCCGCCGCGATGCGCAATGGCTTGGGCGTGCCGAGGTTTCGCCACCGCTGCCGCCCCAATGGTAGGGGTGCAAGCAGGGGGATGCCGTGTTTGGTCATGAGGTCTCCCACCAGGTGGGTGCCTATGCCGATGGTCACCGCTGAGCCCATGACGACGCCGCTGCCCGAATTCGGTGCCCACTGCCAGGCCGCCCACGCCACCAGCGCTGACACCCCGGTGATCGCCAGCCAGTCGGCTTTCTTGGACCATTCGGGCAACAAGCCCCGAATTGCCAGGCCAAGCAAAACGAATAGCAATGCCACGGCCGCAGCCTTGCCGAACGTAGACATCAGCGCTGCTGCCCCGGCTCCCGCACCCAACGCGAACCAGAGCGTGTGCGTGGCTGTTCGGTGCCCATTACGGCAATACTGGTCCTTGCGGCTGCGGGTGACATTGACGAAAGTTTGGCTTGCATGTTCCACCACACGCGACAGCCCTTGCGATAGCGGGCCGAAGGAGCGCGATACTGTCGCCTGGGGAGAATCCAGATCCGGTAGCAGGGCACCGCCAGCGGTAATGCAGGCAAACATGAGTGCATCCGGAATGGTCGTGACCCCACCCCACTGGGCGGGCAGCAGCTGCGCCACGGCCAGACCGACTGCTGCCCCACTCATTGCGTGGGTGGGCCCCATGACCATGACTATTGTCCCTTCGTTTGCGTGCAAGTGATTCTCACTGACTGTAGGCGAAACCGGTGCGGCGGCAGCGCGGACATTGCGGATGCCGCGACCAAAAGTGCATCAACGGGTTGGAAAAACTACCGTCAGCGCGTAGCTGAGCCTTAGTGTAAGAGTTTTTCGGGTTGGTACACCCCGGCGGTTTTGGCAAGGTCACGTACGGAATGCCCGGAGGCCAATACACTGGATTCGGTCAGCAGCCCATCTGCACGGATCCCGTAAACGGGTGCGGTAAGGTTTGCCCGCGAGCCAAAACTCGACGCTCCGACATCAAGTATTGCTAGCACGTCGCCTTCGTTGACTACTGGTAGTGGCACGCTTTGGGCTACTAGCCCGTTGGGTCCAGCAACGTCATAGTAATACTGCTGGAAATCGTCTTTGGGCTGGCCATCATCGTCGAAGACCACAACGCGTGTCATATCTGGTTGCGGTTGGGCATCAGCATGGACGACGGCGATCATCCGTCCGTCGAGGTCTTTGGTATATTCTACCCGCGCTAAGATCATCCCGGCTCGAGCCGTCAGAAACCCACTGAAATCTATGGTGAATTCGTATTTGCCATGCATCAGATCAGGGATCATCGCCTGGTGGACAAACCGATGATTATCCAACCCCGGATCACAGTCATCACTGCTCTTGCCCACGGCGTCTCCGGCACTGAAATGCAACCCACGGATACGTGGACCACCCACGGCGTGTTCAACATCTTCGGCAAACTGGTAGACCGCGGCAACTTGTTCTGCGGTCTGTTGCAGCGTGGTGGGTGGGGTATCAAAGCTGACATGCAGTTGGGTTAGCCAAGGGCGTTCGAGGAAGACTTCAATGAGGTCTTGACGGTGATCGCGCAACCCAATGCCCACGTGGGCGAATGTGGTGGCATTGTCATCGGCTGAAGCTTGCGGGGTGACCTGTAGTCCAATGGCGCCGTCGTAGTCCACGGCGTCATGCAGTAATTCATCAACGCGGGTCAATTCGGCAAAGTTACTGATGCTAAAGCTCAGCGCGGCATCGGTGAGTTCCTGCAGCTGGGAGGGCGTTTTTACCGGGGCATTATGGACGATTTCGTGTGGAAAATAGCCACTATTGCGGGCAATTTCAAGTTCGACGGCGGTCCGGGTTTGTACGCCAATGCCGCGGGCCCGAAAATGCTCCAGCACACCGGGTAGGGCCATAGTGCCGACGGAAACTGCCGGCTGAAACCAGTCTTCAGCATATGCCTCGTGGACTCGTTGGATCAGGTGATCCAGGATGTTGTAATCGACTACACCCAGCACCGGTGTGGCATCCGTCAGCGTCGGGGCGAGCCGCTCCACTGCGGTCAACCGCTGGGTTGTGATGCGAGATCCGAAAGAAACCATGGCACGATCCTACGCGCACAGGTAGGACACGTTAGCGATTGTCGCAGCGCTCAACGTGACGGTTCTACGACGTCAACAATGGCTTTGAGTAGGCGGTTACGTCGAATACGTGTATCCACCTCGCGGCGTGTCGCACCGGATACGGCGACGACGCCGTCCGGACGGATCAGCTGGACGCCGTCGTCGTCGGTATGCCAATACCAGGTGCCGGGCGGCTGGTATTCGGTGATGGTGCTGGCTGCGCGCTTGCCGGAGAGTTTGTCGCGGCCCAGAACCAGGGGCCCGTGCTGGTAGGCGATATTGAGTCCGGCCATGGTTTGGCCCAGGAGTTGTCGGGCGCCAGTGTGCGGCAACAGCGTGGGCGCGACGGTTCCCAAGACGCGTCGACCGGCGCGTCGGGAATCCGTGACCAGGGCCGTGATTCGTTGCACCCGAGCCACCATACGTTCGATGACCGGCCGGCGCTCGGCTTCGTAACTGTCGAGCAGTTTCGCGGCTTCTTTGGGCTGCAATGTATCGGCCAGCGCGAGCTTCCAGATTAGGTTGTGGGCATCGTGGACCCCAAAGTTCATGCCTTGCCCGCCGACGGGACTGTGCACATGAGCGGCGTCGCCGGCAAGAAATGCCCTGCCCGAGTGCAGCGGGGCAGCAATCCCGTAGGACGGCGAAAATCGCGAAGTCCAGGCAATATCGTGTGCGCCAAAGTGAATGCGGGCACGCGAGGCAATGAGCCCATCAAGGAGTTCTGGGGTGATGGGCTCTGCCCAAGCTTCTGATTGATACGGCAGATGCGCGACGATGCGCCATAATCCGTGTGTTGGTAGTGGGATCAGCAGAAGGAAACCTTCCGGGGCCAGCGAGATCTGGGCTTCGCGGTCGGGTAGGTAGGCGGTGGTATAAGCATCCGCAAGAATAAACGGTGCCTCGGATTCGGCACGTTTGAACTGCGACCGGATGTTATCACGAACCGTGCTGTGGCTACCATCGGCGCCCACAACCCATGATGCTGTGATGGTCTGCGGTTGACCTTGTGTCGATACTTGCGCGGTTACCGACGTAGCGGACTGCTGCAGCTCAATGAGCTGGGTGCCCCATTCCACCGCGACCTGTTGGCGGGTCAGGGCCTGTTCTAACAGGTTTTCTACCTCGTATTGGGGGATGATCAGCCAGTGTGGATAGGCGGTGTCAC
This sequence comes from Enteractinococcus helveticum, assembly GCF_020742345.1. GTDB lineage: Bacteria > Actinomycetota > Actinomycetes > Actinomycetales > Micrococcaceae > Yaniella > Yaniella helvetica_A. Next base: position 15,213 of record NZ_DYXC01000100.1, read on the forward strand.
CCCAGTTCAATTCGTCTAGTGCGATGCGACCGCGGACGCCGAATGATCCGCGCAAATTGACTGCTTCCAATTCACCGCCGACAGCAGCGACGTCGTGGGCAATGCCCAGAGTGTTGAAAACTTCCATGGTGCGAGCGTGGGTTACCAGCGCTTTGGAATAGGCCGCACGTTCGAGTCGTTGATCGATGATCCGAACGGTCAGGCCAGCTTGGCGGGCCGCAAGGGCTGCGGTCAGGCCCGTGGGTCCAGCACCCACGACTAGGACGTCAGGGGATTGGTGCGGATCAGTCATGATTAAAAGTATATGGGGGTTTGAGCCAAAGTGATCGTTCGGGCCGCCTATCATCAGCCGGTGACCGGAGAACCCAGCGGCAGCACAAGTTGTGATTCATGAGCCGGATGTCCGGTATTTTCGCTCGTGTCAGCAGCACGGCGGTCAGCCTTGTGTGACGTCGATGTGTTTGATGTAGCTGGGGCGAATGTTGGGGTCGGTCATCGTTTTTCACAACACTGCATGGTCCTCGGTCACTTTATGAACGCTGAACCTGGTGTCGTTTAGTCGTCCCAGTAGGTGTTTCGTATCGGTGTCTGGGTCGGGTCAAGCCACGGGGCAGGGACCCAATACAGCAACCCCTGATCATCCCAGGTTGGTGTCCAGACGCCTTGGTGGACGTGGTCGTGGCAGGCATTGCATAACAAAATGAGGTTGGTGGTATTCGTGCCACCGTCGTCGTACCAATAGATGGCATGGTGCCCCTCGGTCCAGACGGGAGGGACACGACAGCCAGGACCTCGGCAGCCGCCCAGCATGCCGGCCGCTAGGATTTGGTCATCGCTGAAGAGTCGCTTTCCTTTGCCGAGAAATAATGGCACACCAGCTTGATCGAAAATGGCGGGAATAATCTTCGCGTCACAGAGATCCTTCAGTACTGCGCTCGGTGAGATGCTACCCGTTTGGTAGCGGTGCGACACATACGGGTGTCCGCGCTGTTGTGCATTCGGTGCTGTGGTTTCAGCGGGATCGTGCGACTGGTCATCTGGCGGGTCAGCGCTATTCGACCAGTACCGGCCCAATATAGGGTCTGCGCCCAAAATTGATTCGGGATCATCTGTGTCTGCCGGCAGGTTTTCGTCGATGAGAGCCCGCCATGGCTTGAGGCGCACCGGTGGTTTGCGATGAAACTCAGCTGTGTCGGGGTTTCTCCGGTGATCATCGTGGAGATGGTACGTTTCGGGTAGGGAGTCTTGAAGCATATCGATGAGGGTCTGGTAATCCATAACCGTCCATAAAATGGATGGGGCACGTTTATATTCGGCCATCCCTTCGGCACCAGGGGAGCGTTTGCCTTGGGCTTTCAGGATGGTGAAGAAAATATCGTGGGCTTTCTCATCGCGGCTGCGAGGATCAAGTGTACGCGCCTGCTCTCGAGAGACTTTTTCGCCATCTGGTGTTTCCATAAAGGTTTCAGCGTCGTCAACGGCGTCATCCATGTGCTGATGAAATTGTCCCAGCCGTTCTTCCGCGCAGACCGTGTCATCAAACGGGGTGGTGCCTTCGGAATCGGAATCATCAAAGAGTCCCTCGTTGTTCTCTGAGGAAGCATCCGGCTCTTGTTCTGTGGCGCTGTCCTGTGCGGAGTCGTGCTGAGCCGAAGAGCCAGGATCCTCGTCATCGTGTTCCGATGAGGCTGAGGTTTCGGTATTATTCGACGGACTGTTATCCGAGGTGTCGGGCTGGTCATCGGTAGTTGACCGGAATTTGTCTTGATTGGCTTTGTAGTTGAGCCCGGCGAGAATCAGCGCCTCAATTAGCTCGAGGTTGACCACATCCGTAACAATGTTGATGTGCAGTTTTCCCCTGACGATCCGAGTTGTCAGCGAGTTCTTGGTCTTGGTGAGACGTTGCTCTGGAGGAGGACCATCGGGATCGACGATGTGAGCGAGCTGCTGTAGCCATTTTGTTGACTGCCGGGAGAGTTCCAGCGGCGTCATGTGCTGGGCAGCATCGGTAAAGATAGGATCCATGGTTTGTAAAATATCGGTCGCATTGTCTTTATCGAGTCCCACGGCGTGATAGAAATCGTAGAACTGATTTGCAACCTGTGACATGCGGTCCATATTCTCAGATGGGATCGTCCCGGCCGCATAGGCTTCAGCCATCTTGGGAAATAACGGATCCTTTGTGACACCGTCAAAACGGGCTTGTTTCCCGGTCACGATTTCGGCGCGGTTGAAATATTTGGTGATATTGCGAGTATCGACGCCAAAGCGATTCGCCAACCATCGTTTGCCAGTTCTAAATAAGTCCACACTGGCCGGGATGCCGAGCATGGTGTCGCGATCGAGCCGATAAGCATGGTCAACGATTTGCGAAACATCGACTAACATCGCGTCGAATAGCCGCACCGTGGTGACGAAGTTGTCGACCAGTCCGGGTAGCGTGTCATAGTACTCTTCGGGGGCAACCGGGGTGGGACCAGCAAACTTCCCCTCCGAGGCCGGGTACGAGGTGCTGGCATCCTGGCCGGTGCGATCTTGCGGTACGGAAGCCTCCGCGGCCCAGGTGGTACTCCAATCGGCACCGGCTGCTAAAGTATGTCGGGCGAACTGCTCATAGGCGAAGGAGTCGGCCAGCCTGGCCTGCTGGGTCTGAGCCAGCCGTAATTGGAGGGCTTGGATTTGGCCCATCGACAGTTTTTCCAACTGGTCCTCAGATAACAGCTCGTGTGTGTTGGGCATCTTGGTTACCACCGTGTTCACCTCCCGGGCAGTTCGCGTGTGGTGATGTGATAAACAGCCTAGACAGCGCCGCAACCTGCGTGGAGGATGCTGTGCAGTATGTGCAGAAGCAAGGCCTGAAGGCATGTCCTGTGGACAACACGACACCCCGGATACACCAAGCGGTATAATCGGTGGCTTTTGCGCCCTTGAGCGTCCGCGGTGGCTTCTAGGCCGTCGGAATGCTCCCTGACGCGTGCGATACCTTCGTGTCAGGGCTCTCCCAGGACCTTAAAATACCAACGACGCCGCTGGGATCATTGCCAGCGGCGTCGTCATTGGTAGTGATACTTGAGGTTAGGTCCACCGGGCGATGGCACGTTTCTCGGCCAGGCCCAGGAGGGTATCGGTGATCTTGCCCAGTACCGCGAGCAGAATGATCGCCAGGATGAGCCGGTCAGTGCGGCCATTATTCTGTGAGTCAGTCAGCAGGAAGCCCAGCCCCATAGACGAGGCGATGAGTTCTGCGGCGACCAAGAACAGCCAGGCCTGGGCCAGTGCCAGACGCAGTCCCGAGAAGATGGACGGGACGACGGCGGGCAACTGGACGGTTTTGAATAACCGGAAGCCTTTATATCCGAAGGCGCGGCCGGCTTCGACCAGATGCGGGTCCACGTGTTGCAGCCCGGCATACAGGGTGGTGAAAACCGGGAAGAACGCGCCGATGGCAATCAGCGTGACTTTGGAGTCTTCGCCGATTTGCATCCACAGGATCAGCAACGGCACCCAGGCCAGGGAGGGTACAGCGCGTAGCGCGCCCAACAGGGGAGTTAGCAGCGCATCGGCCCAGCGGGATAGCCCCAGGACGGCGCCGAAAATCATGCCCAGCACGGCACCGATGCCGAAACCAATGAGCACGCGCTGGGCCGAGATGCCGATGTGCATCCAGAGGTCGCCGCGTTGGATGAGTCCGACGGCGGCTTCGAAGACGGCTGCCGGTGGTGGCAGTTGGACGGCGGTGAAGACTTCGGCGGCGGTGACCGCCCACCAGGCGACCAATAGCACGATGGGAACCAGGAATCCGATGGCCGGTTTGACGCCTTTGCGATCCAGGAATCGGGCTTTGGCGGTTGGATCCGATGGGGCACGCGGTGGTATACCACCGGTGAGTCGGACTTCGGCCAGGTGCAGCGGGGCCGAAGCAACGGGTGTCGTTTCAGTGGTCGTCATGGGTTACTCCGCACTGGCTTGTTCGGCGAACTGTGGGGCAAAGAGTGTTTCCAGGGCGGCGTCGACGGTCTCTTGGGAGTCGACGTCACCGGAGGTAACAAAGATTGGAGCGATATTGGCCAGTACGCCGGCTTGTTCGTCACCGGGGACCGGGCTGATGTCAAAACCGGAGCGCTCTTCGATCACAATGCTGGCGACGTCGAGTTCGATATCGGCTTCATCGGCCAGCAGTTGGGCGGTTTCTTCTGGGTTTTCCAGGGCCCAAGCGCGAGCGCGCTCGTAGGTGTCGACAACTGTTTGGGCGACTTCGGGGGAGTCTTCGATGAATTCTTCAGTCGCGTTGAGGAAGGAATAGGTGTTGAGGTCCACGTTGCGGTAGAGGAACTCGGTATCGGCTTCGCCACCGGCCATGATCGGATCAAGACCCGACCAGGCATCCACCGAGCCGTTGTTCAGGGCGGTGAACCCATCGGCGTGCTGGACGTTTTGAACCTCAACATCGGATAACTCCAGGCCGGCTTCTTCAACGGCTTGGACTAAGAAAAAGTATGGGTCGGTGCCACGGGTGGCGGCGACTGAGCGGCCGGCGAGATCTTCCACGGATTCGATATCGGAATCCTGCGGGACAACCAGTGCGGTCCATTCGACGTTGCCGACCACGCTGATGGTTTGGATTGGGGTGCCGGTGGAACGTGCCAGCAGGGCAGCGGATCCGGCGGTGGAGCCGACGTCAATGGCGTTGGCGCGCAGATTTTCATTGGCCTTATTTGAACCGGCGGAAAATACCCATTCGACCTCACCATCGAGTTCTTCTTCTAACCAACCCTGATCTTTGATGATCAGTGACAGCGGGTTGTAGGTTGCGTAGTCAATACGAAGCGTTTCGGCGTCACTGGAAGCAGCATCGGCGTCGGCATTTTCTCCGGCGCAGGCGGTTAGTGCCAGGGCTGAAGCCAGGATGGTTGCGGTGAGAGCGGTACGTGGAAATGACATGGTTAACCTTTCGAGGATGCAAGTTCGGTGACGCCGAGACCGGCCAGAAGCTCTTCGCGCAGGGCTACCAGCGCGGGGTCGTGGTTGGCGCGCGGGCGTGGCACGGACGGTGTGAAAATATTGGCGATGGTCGCGCCGTCGGCGTGGGGTGAGGCGGCGAGTAACACGATCCGATCGGACAGCAGCAGGGCTTCGTCGACATCGTGGGTGACCATTACGGTTGTGGTACCGGTTTTGGCATGGACGTCGAGGAGTAGCTGCTGCATTTTAATCCGGGTCAGGGCATCCAGGGCACCAAAGGGTTCATCGAGCAACAGGATTTCTGGGTCGCGCGCCATCGCCCGGGCCAGCGAAGCGCGCTGAGCCATGCCGCCGGAGATTTCACGCGGTCGGTGATCGGCAGCATCCGATAGTCCCACAAGGTCCAGCAGTTCGGCAACACGTGCGCTGCCGGTGGATTTGGCGGTGCCGTCCGGTAAGCCGATGGCCACATTGTCTGTCACAGTTGCCCAAGGCAGTAGGCGCGGTTCTTGGAACCCGATCGCACAGCGCGGGTCGTATTGTTCAACCGCGGTGTTGTGGATGAGCACCTGGCCGGTGAATCCAATATCGAGCCCACCAAGCGCCCGGAGCAACGTCGACTTGCCCGAACCTGAAGCACCGATGATCGAGATGATCTCACCGGGTTCAATGTCCAGGTCGATGTTGGTCAGGATCTGTCGACTGGTGCCGTTGGTCCCAAATGCGCGACCGACATTACGGCACACTACAGCAGAAGTTTTTGCTTGAGTCATAAAAAATTCACTCCATCGACCCTTGGCGGTAGCACCTGCCCGGCTGGGCGGTTGCTGCGACGTCAACGAGCCAAGTCTCTTAGTCGCTCTGGATGGTTACCTGAATAAGCATAGCCATAGAAGGGGCCAAAATGAAAATACAGCACGATTCGGCCGGACGCCCCGGAGCGTGAAAATGGCGTGACGCCCACCCACAGAACCGGGCAGGTGCCACGCCATAATTGTCGGCGCCAGCAACGCGGTCACATTAGGAACGTTGTTTTGTACGACGTCGTTCTTGGACAATTTCTAAGACGCGTTGGCCGGCATTCGGGCCCGGTTGTACCCCGGTCGGCACCTTGAAGAAGAACAGTGCGCCAATGCCCCACCAGATGGCAAAGATCAACCATGGCTGCCAGCCTAGTGCCGATGGCATGCCGGGCAGGTAGACACTAAATAGCGCGCCGGTGAGGATGATGGAAGCCCAGCCGATGATTTCGCCTCCGCGGCCGGTGCCACCGATACGCAGTGGACGAGCCATATCTGGGTCGCGACGGCGCAGCACAATGAAGATCACCGAGACCATGAAGTAGGCAATGATAATCGATGGGGCGCCCGAGTCCACCAGCCAGGTGAGCATGTTTTCACCAAAGAATGGGGCCAACAGGGACAACCCACCGATGAAATACAGGGCATTGGCCGGGGTCTTGTACTTGGGATGCAATTTGCCGAACCAGGCTGGCAGCATACCGGTGTTCGCCATGGAGTACACCAGGCGTGAGGCGCCCAACAGCAGCGAGTTCCACGAGGTCAAAATACCGGCAATACCACCGGCGATAAGAATATTGGCCATTAGCTGCGAGTTGAATAGCGCACCGAAAGCGTCGGCGACGGCGATATCGGCTTGGGCTAGCTCGCCCACACCCATGGCAGACGACGTCGTCACCACGACCATCACGTACCATGCGGTGGCCATGGCAACCGAGATGATCACCAACCGGCCGATCTTGCGGGCTGGCACGTTGACCTCTTCGGCGGACTGCGGGATGACATCGAAACCGATAAACAAAAATGGAATGGCGATCAGCACCGTAAAGAATCCAGCGGTGCCCGGGGTGAATAACGGTTCCATATTGGACACTTCGCCTCGGGTGGCTGAACCAAAGATCATCAGCGCACCCACAACCAGCAGGAAAATGATCGTAAAGTTCTGGGCGATCGAAGCCTGTTTGACGCCTCGAACGTTGAGCCAGGTGATCACCAGACCCCCGATCACCCCGATAAGCGCCCAGGTCAGGTGAACTGTATCACCGGCGACATCCCACAGTGGGATGGCGTTAATCTCCGGAAAAATATAGGCCACGGTACGCGGGAACGCCACGGCCTCGAAGGCCACGATCGTGACATAACCACCCACCAGGGCCCAAGACCCGATAAACGCGAAGCGCGGACCCAGACCGCGCAAAACGTATTGGTGTACGCCACCGGCTAGTGGCATCGCCGAGGTGAGTTCAGAATAGACCAACCCAACGGCGGCCATGATCGCACCACCAACAAGGATTGCCACAACAGCACCCATGGTGCCTGCGTTTTCAATCCAACCGCCGGTGAGGACAACCCAACCGAAACCGATCATGGCGCCGAAACCCAGCGCCAGCGCATCGATATTGGTCAGCGTTTTGGCCAGTTTAACTGGCTGCTGACCTGTGGTTTGCGTTGACATGTTGCTACCTTTCTTACAAATTGACCTCGATGAGTATACGCTCGTACAGCTGTTGGGTGCACAACAATATGACAAAACGATTGGCAATGTTGGTCACATATGTGTTTGAATCAATAGCTGTAACCATCCAGAGCGGCTAAGAGATCTGGCTCGACGACGCCGCAGCAACCACCCTGTACGGGGAAGGTGCTACCGCCAGAACCGATGGAAGGAGAGCTCATCGTGTCATCAAAACGTCAAATCCTCTTCAACGCCTTCGACATGAACTGTGTCGGCCACCAATCACCAGGCTTATGGCGCCACCCGCAGGATCAATCCCGCGACTACAACACACTGTCCTACTGGACCAACCTGGCTCAGACGTTAGAAAAAGGCCTCTTTGATGGGCTATTCATCGCCGACGTTCTTGGCCCATATGACGTCTATGGTGGCAACGCTAATGCTGCCCTGAAATCTGGTGCCCAGGTGCCGGTGAATGACCCGTTCTTGCTGGTCTCAGCAATGGCTGCTGTCACCGAACACCTCGGTTTTGGTGTCACCGCAGGCACCGCGTATGAACACCCATTCCCCTTCGCTCGTCGTCTGGCCACACTGGATCACCTCACCGGGGGTCGTGTTGGTTGGAACGTTGTGACCGGGTACCTGCCGTCGGCTGCCCGCAACATGGGTAATGACGATCAAATGGAACACGATCGTCGATACGATCACGCCGATGAATACCTGGAAGTCATCTATAAGCTGCTGGAAGGATCCTGGGAAGACGACGCCGTCCAGTTCAACCGCGAAACCGGTGTCTTTACGGACCACACTAAAGTTCACAACATCGAACACGAAGGTGAATTCTTCAAGGTTCCAGGTGCGGCCGTGACCGAACCATCGCCACAGCGCACCCCGGTGATCTACCAGGCCGGTGCTTCTACCCGCGGCCGAGCATTCAGTGCCAAACACGCTGAAGCCACGTTCCTGAACTCACCCACCTATGAACTGTTGGCCGGCTCGATTGCCAAGACCCGTCAGGCATTGGTTGAAGCTGGCCGAGATCCCCATGACATCAAGGTCTTTGCTATGCAGACCATCATCACCGGTGCAACAGATGACCAAGCGCAAGAGAAATACCGCGATCTGGCACAGTACGCCGACGTCGAAGGTGCGCTGGCACTGATGTCCGGGTGGATGGGAGTCGACTTTTCCAAATACGACCTCGATGCTCCGATTGGTCACATCGAATCCAATGCCATCCAGTCTGCTGCCGAAACCTTCCGCAAGGCTTCCGGTGACGGCGAAGAATGGACCGTTCGCAAACTTGCCGAATGGGTCGGTGTTGGTGGATTCGGCCCCATCCTGATCGGATCCGGTGCAACCGTTGCCGAGGAACTGATCAAGATTCAGGACGAGACTGATGTCGATGGTTTCAACCTGGCGTACCACATCACTCCGGGAACCTTTGAAGACATCGTTGAATACGTTGTCCCAGAGCTGCAGGAGCGCGGGCGCTATAAGACCGAATACGCCGAAGGCACGCTGCGTCAGAAACTCTTTGACCGGGGCGATCACCTCCCAGAAAACCACATCGGGGCAAGCTATAAATTGGGTGCAACCGCCACCGTCTAAACTTGGCGCAATAACGTCCACACAACCGATCCGGGCTGCCGTTTACAGCAGCCGAAGGATAGCGCGGAAAACGGTGGGCAACTCTATTTGGTACGGCGTTATCCACCGACGACGACGTATAAGCCTGGCTACTTGAAGCTACTGGGTGGGTTCGGCAGGTTGTTCTTGAAGAGGCGCCTGTTCTGGCAGCTGATCGGTTTGTTCCTCACGCTGTTCCTCGGGTATCTCCAGGGGTACTTCTGGTTCTACCGTTGCAGTCGGCTCTGATTCATCTGGCATAACGTCGTCGTCAAGTTCGCTTGGGATTTGGGCTGGCGGTGGCGTCTCAGGGCTGTCTTGCTGCTGTTCTGGTCCCCGCTGCGTATCTTCGCTGGCTGGGTCGGTCACCCCGGTCAAGGAGGTGCCGGTGCTGTCAGGGCTGGTACCACCGGTCAAGGACGACACGGGACGACCGGTTGTCAGCTCAAACACAAAGATGATCACCATGGTCAGGGCAAAGAGTCCGGCAGCTAACCACGCAACCCGTTTCCAGGAAATGTCACGCAGCAGGTGTTTGACACTTGGTCGCATGCTATTGGTAGTGCGCGTCGCGTCGGTGGCTTGACCGGGATCCTTCTGGGCTGTAACCGGTGTCATATCGGGCTGCCGGCGCTGATTCTTGTTGTCGAGGTGATTGCGTTTGACCTTGTCAGCGGTCTTTTCGATATTGGTTTTGGCACGCTGTAAATAGTGCCCATAAACCGTGCCGCCAACGGTAATAACCAGTGTCCCGAGACCAGCGCCGATAATGGTGCCGCTTGCCCCGAGCGTGGATAATAACACCGCTGACGTGACGGACCCGAGCGCTGAACCAGCTGCCGCGAGCCAGTTGATTTCCGGACCTTTAGCTTCACTCATTTGCCACCAGTATGCGATCCAAAAAGTTGAAGGTCAAGACTGATTCGCTTTGGTAGAGCAGCTGGCTGAGGAGCCGTTGACCGCCCGCCAGGCGTCGATGAGTAGTCGGTCAGATTCCTGCTGGCTGGTCGGATCCCAAATATTCCCGGTCACCATCACCTCATCGGCCTGCGTATAAGCAAGCACCCGGTGGATTTGTTCGACGACGTCGTCCTGCGTGCCGTAAATGGTGGTGGCCAGGAGTCGGTCAATGCGCCGTTGTTGTTGGGCTGAGGGCTTGGCTGCGCGGATGCTTGCGGGTGCTTCGAGCGGTTGGAAGACGCCGATGCTGCGAGACCGGGTCAGCGCCCACGCCTCGGATAACACCAGATCTTCAGCGGCCTGGCGGCTTTTGGCGACCGCAATATTGACCGAGGCGATGATGTAGGGCCGTTGTTGGCGCGGCTCAGCGGCCGTGAAATGTTCACGGTAGGTTGCCACAGCTGTGTTGCTTTCTGGGGCGGGCTTCAAGCCGTTGGTCACCGCTGGACCGCCCAGCACCAAGCCCATGCCGCGTTGTGCCGCGAATTTGGCAGAGCCTCCGCCGGTGAGCACAAAGAGCTGGGTTTGCGAAGCGTCTTGTGGGTAAGCGGTAATGTCTGCGGTGCCGTCCAAATAGGCGATGAGATTGTCGACGTCCTGGCCAAAATGGTCTTTGGCATCGTCGGGCTGCCGCAGGGCGTTGCGCACCGGTTTCGTGAAGGCCACCGAAGCGCCCAGACCGGCATCGAAGCGCGGCCCCACCAGTGCTTGCAGCGTGCCAATGTGTTCGGCAATCACCAAGGGCTGGTGACTGGGCACCATAATCCCGCCGGTGCCTAAACGAATGCGTGAGGTAGCTGCGGCCAGATGGGGGATGAGTAGGGTTGGGGCCGAGCCTGCGATCCCGGGCACCGAGTGATGTTCGGCAACCCAAAAACGGTGATAACCCAACTGTTCTGCGGCTTTCGCCCGCCGGGTGACCTCAGCAAAAATCTGTCGGGCGGAGACGGTAGCGCCGTCGTGAACCCGAGTGTTGGCGCGGTCAAGGATCGACAGTTTCACGGTACTCATCAGCTCAGCTCAGCACGTTCGGTCAGCGCGCGCAAATGACTTCGCGATTCGGGTTTATTGTTGCTGGACGGCTAAGACCACCACGCCCGAGGTAAACATGTCTTCGTGTAATTGGTCCAGGCTGGTGACCTCATGCACCGGCAGGCCGTAGTAGCGTGCCATCTCCATCACGGGGGCTTCTTGCTGGAACACTACCAGCGCGCCGCGCTGCAGATTCGCCACTGCGGTTCGGAAATCGGCCAGCGCATCCATGAATCCAGATTCATCGGTGACGACGACGATCATGCGGTCTTCGCGTGCAATCGAAGCACCCATGCCAGCCACGACCGCCCCGGAAGGGAAAAACATGTAGCCGCGGTGATCTAAAACCCGCAGGTAGCTGGTCGCATAGCCGGCCTGGGCTGACTGGTCGGCGATCACCGTACGTTGTTCCGGCAGGACCTCTTCTAACCGGTTCAAAAACGCGCGCGGGTCCACCGTGTCTTCGCGCAGTTGGTGTTCTGGGATGGGTCGGGAATTCCAGTACTTGGTGGTCAGTTGCTCGACGGTTTCTTGGGTGCGATAGCCGACTTTGGGTTCGGCCAGCAGTTTGTTGATTTCCAAGTCCAGGGAGGTTGCCACTGCTTGTGCATCGGCGATCAGCGATTGCGACACCGGGGTAAAGCGCCCCACCGCCCAGGGCGAGGTGTCGACCTGGATCAATAAGGCATTGGGACCAATGAGTTTGCCATCTCGCGTGGTCCAATCATCTAAAGCACACCCGAAGGAGACAATCACATCGGCATTGCGCGCCAACTCAGCAGTGGTTGGCGTGGAAATAGGTCCCAGCACACCAATATTGAAATCTTGTTCCTCAAATAGTCCGTGAGCCCCGGCCGAGGTTGCCAACAAGGCGCCGGTCGTCTTAGCCAGGTCCACCAGCGCCGATTTAGCATGACGGGCACCCCGACCGGCAATTACCAGCGGCCAGCGAGCCTGGGCTAAAGATTTAGCGGCACGCACGACCTGGGACGCCTGGGGGACAGCCCCGGTGCGTGGAGCAGCAAATTCTGGTTCGGCTTCATCGGTAATTTCGGCGTCCAGATTTTCAGGTTTAATAATCAGCACGGAGGGCAGCTGCTTATTGAGCCCCTCGATCACATCGACCATGGCCTGCGAGGCGTTTTCGGCTTCACCCGCTGGGATAGCAATGGCCCCAAGGCCGGTCACCAGGCTTGCCCAGTTTGCATTGACGCCATTGAATTGTTCATCTGGTTCCACCAGGATGATGACCATTGACAGCTTATCTCGAACCGCTTGGCCAATCTTATCCAGGGTCGTCAGAAAGTCCTGGGACGCATCCAATACCACCGCGGCAGGCGGGCCACCTGCGTGTCGATATCCTGCAGCTGCCATGACCGCACCATCGGCAGTACCAGTGGGCACGACCTGAAAGTTGATCTCGGTGATGCCGTCGGCGGTTGCGATATTACCTTGGGCATCCGCAAACGCTTCGCTGAGTCGTGTATTCCATAACTGCTCTGGAATAAATACGGTTTCCACGCCGGTAGCTGCACATAACTGAGCTAACCGGGTCGAATACACCACTTGGGCCACGCTACCTCCTGAAGAAGAATCAACTCTAAGGATACGGTTTGAAGCACGCAAGGTAAATCACCACGCTAGACGTGACGTGTATCACAACTTTATAGTGGTGGCATGACACAACTTTCACATCGGCCCGAAGCGGCCAATAATCCGCAGCTCATTGCTTCTCTTCTTGGTACTCCCGGTGCCACTTGGGCGGTCGTGGGACTCACCGACAGCCCCGACCGTGTCGCCAAACCCATTGCCTCTTTTTTGAAATCCGAACTCGGCATGCATGTCGTCCCGGTCAATCTCCGGCGAGAACCAGTCAATGGCGACAGGGCGTTTGGGCGACTGACCGAAATCCCGTTTCCCGTTGACGTCGTGCACGTATTCGTCAATGGCGCCGCTGCAGTTGGCGTCGTCGATGAGGCTATCCGCAAAGGCGTTAAAAACATCTGGTTCCAGAAGGACGTCGATGGACCCGAAGCGGTCGATAAGGCGCTCAATGCCGGCATGAACGTCGTCGTGGACACCTGCCC
>NZ_DYXC01000101.1 GCF_020742345.1 Enteractinococcus helveticum
CCGCCGGGCTTGGCACCATGGGCTTTGCTATTCCAGCAGCCATGGGTGCTCAAATCGGTGCACCAGACCGCGCCGTCTGGGCCATCGACGGCGACGGCTGCTTCCAGATGACCAACCAAGAATTGGCCACCTGTGTGATCAACAAGATCCCCATCAAGGTCGCGTTGATCAACAACTCCTCACTGGGCATGGTCCGCCAATGGCAGACCCTGTTCTATGACTCCCGGTATTCCAACACCGATCTCAACACTGGTGCCGATACGATTCGCGTGCCAGACTTCGTTAAACTCGCTGATGCTTACGGTGCCGTAGGTATCCGCGTGGAAACCGAAGACGAGATCGCCCCGGCCATCCGCAAAGCCATGGAAATCAACGACCGTCCTGTCGTGATCGACTTCGTGGTTTCCGCCGACTCAATGGTCTGGCCGATGGTGCCATCCGGAGTATCGAACGACCAAATTCAAGTAGCCCGGGACATGACCCCGGAATGGGACGAGGAGGACTAAGACATGCAACGCCACACTCTTTCGGTACTGGTCCAAGACGTCCCCGGTGTACTCACCCGGGTCGCCGGACTCTTTGCCCGCCGCGCCTTCAACATCGAATCCCTGACCGTGGGCCCTTCAGAAGTTGAAGGACTGTCACGCATGACCGTGGTTGTCGAAGCCCACGCCGACGCCCTAGAACAGGTCACCAAACAACTCAACAAACTTGTCAACGTCATCAAAATCGTTGAACTCATCCCGGAACAGTCTTCCCAGCGCGACCACATCCTGGTCAAGGTTCGCTCCGATGCATCCACCCGCGCATCGGTAGTCCAAGCTGTAGAACTCTTCCGCGCCAACGTCGTCGATGTATCCACCGACGCCGTGACAGTAGAAGCCACCGGTTCAGCACAGAAACTGGAAGCCCTGCTGGAAGTACTCGAACCCTTCGGCATTCGCGAACTTGTGCGTTCCGGCACCATCGCAGTTGCCCGCGGCGGTAAATCCATGACCGACCGTGCATTGACCAAATAACCCAACAAGATACCCACCCCAAGGAGAATTAAACTCTCATGGCCAAAAAATATTACGACGAAGACGCCGACCTGTCGCTATTGCAGGACCGCAAAGTAGCCGTCATCGGTTACGGTTCCCAGGGTCACGCCCACTCGCTGTCCCTGCGTGACTCCGGTGTCGACGTACGCATCGGCCTGGCCGAAGGCTCCAAATCCAAGGCCAAAGCCGAGGCAGAAGGCCTGAAGGTACTCACCGTCGCCGAAGCAGCCAAAGAAGCTGACCTCATCATGATCCTGGTCCCAGACCAACACCAGGCACAGGTATTCAAAGAATCCATCGAACCACACCTTGAAGAAGGCGACGCACTGTTCTTCGCCCACGGTTTTAACATCCGCTACGGTTACATCCAAGCCCCAGCAGGTGTCGACGTTGCCATGGTTGCGCCAAAGGGCCCAGGCCACGTAGTTCGTCGCGAATTCGAAGCCGGCCGCGGTGTGCCAGCACTGATCGCCGTTGAAAAAGACGAATCAGGCAAAGCAAAAGACCTCGCCCTGGCCTACGCCAAGGGTGTGGGCGGTACCCGTGCAGGTGTCATCGAAACCACCTTCACCGAAGAAACCGAAACCGACCTGTTCGGTGAACAGGCTGTGCTGTGCGGTGGCGCATCGCACCTGGTCCAGGCTGGATTCGAAGTCCTCACCGAAGCCGGCTACCAGCCAGAAGTTGCCTACTTCGAAGTACTGCACGAACTGAAACTCATTGTTGACCTCATGGTCGAAGGTGGCCTAGCCAAACAGCGCTGGTCGATCTCCGACACCGCGGAATTCGGTGACTACGTCTCCGGTCCACGTGTCATTGACGCTCGCGTGAAAGAAAACATGCAGGAAGTCCTCAAAGACGTTCAAAACGGCGCCTTTGCCAAGCGCTTCATGGACGACCAGGCCAACGGTGCAGTTGAATTCAAGAAACTGCGCGAAGCAGAAGAACAGCACCCAATCGAGGCCACCGGCCGCGAACTGCGCAAGATGTTCTCCTGGTTGCAAGACAGCGACGACGACTACACCGAAGGCACCGCCGCTCGCTAAGTCTGACTCGTTATACCTGCCAACGGGGTATCGGATTCCATCCGGTACCCCGTTAGTGTGTTAACGCCCGCAATACTTTCGCAGCGATACCATGAAAGAAGACGCATCCCTGGTCTCGTGGTAACCACCGCACACAAGGACAAGACAAAGGTAATGGAGAAGGACATGAATAACGTAGACCCGTCGACCGTGACCGCTGCTGACCTGCAAAACCCGCAGATTGACGCCGAAACGCTGCGGCACATCGCTCGGGTACGCCCGGATCTGCGGCAAGTCATTCTACAACACCCGAATTGTCACGCAGAGCTGGCAAATTTCATTCACGAGCTGCCCAACGATGCGCCGCCTGAACCACCGCACATGCAGCCCTATCCTGATCCATATCAGTCCTCCGGTAGTTACCAATCGCCCCCATACTCCTACGGATACGCTGCACCTCGGCCACTATCGCCCGATGATGAGAAACTCTGGGGCGTGCTGATGCACATCGGTAACCTCATACTGGGCTTCCTCGTCCCGCTGATCATCTGGTTGATCTACCGAGATCGCAGCGAAACACTCAACCAGCAGGGCCGGGCAGCACTCAACTGGGCGATTAGTTACCTAATCTATCTGCTGATCTCATCAGTACTTATCGTGGTGCTGATCGGTGGGATGATCTGGCCGGTGGTCATGATTTTGGATGTGGTGTTTTGCATTATCGCAGCGGTCAAAGCGGGCAGCCTGCAAGCCTGGAAATACCCACTGTCCATCCCGTTTCTTGAAGTCAGAATATAGGTTCATGCGGTGAGGTCTTGTTGAACTCGCATCATTGGTCTCTTGCTATGGGTATCGAAAGACCAATTGCGCATGTCGCTCTCAGGCGTTTGACTGCAGTTATCCTTGAACTTTCACTTCCGCGATCGCGTTGGGCTGCCCATTGGATGCGTCCGCATTTCGCACCCGCAATTCGACCACGGCGCCATCAGCGGTGTTGGTATAGGTGACAAACGTTGAACCGGCGCCAGCATCACTGGCGGTTTGTTGCCAATCCGAACCACCAGGCATGCTGATTTCTTCCAAGGCTTGGACAACTTCTGGTTCAGCCAGATCCTGCATGACAGGTTTATCTCCCTGGCCCCAGGCCACGATAAGCGCATCAGCATAATCGGTTGGGGACGTGGGAAAACCTGCTCCAGGGTCTTCACCGGGGGCTGAGTCGGCATCGGAATCATCTGGAATGGACGCAGTATCATCTGGCTGTTCGGTGACAGTCTGGGTTACCGTGACTACAGGCTCTGACGGTGTCGCGCTGGCTTCAGGTGTCTCATCGGACGCTTCGCCACAGCTGGTTAACACTAATCCTGCCGCAAACAGCACAACTGCAGCCGACCGGATAGAGATTTTCGCTGGCATTCCTGCCTCCCATCGCGTTATAGCCGGTGTAGATTTTGGATACCGGGCGGACCGCGGGGGAGATGTGCCCATACGGGCCATAACCCCATTGTCTGCCAACCAGTGCAACGGGGCAACCCGGCAGCAGTGGTTGGCATCTTCGTGATATAACGCAGTGCGTCCAAGGATCTTTGGGCATGCCTACGACGTCGGTCTGAACATGGCCAATCATTTGCGGTTCTCTACTACCCATGACTGCAAAGGCTGCCTGTTGAGCATCCGGCGGTCTCTGAGTCCTTCGCGCTGGTAAGTTCCACCAACGATGGCACCGACCACACCCAGTCAGAGACACCTGGAGCAAATCCATCAGGCCGCACTATGGCCGCGAGGGTTTCCTACTTTGAAATCCCAGGTGCCGGGCATCTCTACTAAACGTTGAGCCGTTACTCGCGATTCCTGAGATGCAACCCTGCTTGATTCGGCGATAAGACGGACGATGGGATGTGCATCTCCATCGCGGTAGGCCCACAGGGTGCGAAAGTAGTCGTGCCTGCGAGAAGCAAACGCAGCAGCAATCGGAATTGTCGTATAGCGCGTATACCCTCGTTGTCGCAACAGTGCAATGATCATGGCACGTCCGATTCTGCCGTTTCCGCCCGTGAAGGGTGGATGTTTTCAAATTGCGCATGCATTATCGATGCCTGGACAAGTACTGGTATGTCATTTCGGTTACTAAAAGTAATCAGATTGTGCATGAGCCGTGAAACTTCGCCTGGAGGTGGAGGAATATGCAATGCTCCACGTGGTGAATGATCCGAACCTGCAATCCAGTTCTGCACCTTGCGGTACTTGCCGGCATACATGGCCTCCAGACCTGCATCTGCCATCAGCATTCGGTGAGATTCTAGAATACTGGCCTTGTTGATGCCATTTTCTAATAA
The DNA here is from genome assembly GCF_020742345.1 of Enteractinococcus helveticum. GTDB lineage: Bacteria > Actinomycetota > Actinomycetes > Actinomycetales > Micrococcaceae > Yaniella > Yaniella helvetica_A. The sequence continues at coordinate 4,402 of NZ_DYXC01000101.1, forward strand.
ATGATCAATCGCCTCTGTCGCATGTACCATTGCCAGTGCCGACCGGTTCGATCGGTTGCCGGAAAAAGCTCTGAGATAGTCTTCTACAGTTGCATGCTCATCTTGAATTTTTGAACTTGCAATCGCTTCGGTCCTGAGCATCATCCCCGATAGTGGTGCCAAGTGCTTACCGTACTCAGCATCTAACCGTGAAATCTCATCTAATACCGTCTCACACTCAGAAATAAGTGCTCCAGACACCAACGGTTCTAAGGCTGCAATTTGTGGCGGGATATATGCGTGGAAACTGGTGAATTTCCTGTCTTCGCGTGGACCGCTTTCAGCTCTCTACCTTTGAAGCACCAGGGTGTGAGGCGGAATCTCAAGCCTGCTGGTAGGTGGCAGGAATCTGAGTGCCGCCCTTGTGCTTTCAGAGGGCTTCGACCGGGAGGAGTCTTCTGTCATAGATCCCAGGATATTCCCTTAGTCCCAGTTAAGGTAAGAAAGTGGGACTAGAGAAGCTATAGTCCCACTTCAGTTCGTGTCGGGTGAAGTTAGTCTTCGAAAGCTGCTTTCATACAGCGCATTGCGGCCAAGGTTTTGGGTACGCCGATATAAGGCATCAGGTGGACGAAGCATTCGGCAACTTCTTCTTTGGTCATGCCTGCGACGTCGACGGCGGTCTTGATGTGGCCGGTCAGCTGCGGCTCAGTGCCGCCCATGGCTGCAAGTGCCGCCATATTCAACATCTGACGGTCTCGGAGTTCAAGCCCTTCGCGCTGGTAGGTTCCACCAAAGACTGCACCGACCACCCAATCAGATGCACCGGGTGCAAATTCGTCGAGTTGTCGTTTCCAAGCAGCAGCACCCTCGGGTGACTGGGTGTCCTGGACAAACTGATTGCCTTTATCCATGCTGAGTTCCACAGCATCCTCCTTTAAACAAAAAATGAGCCATCAGCAGGTTATCAGTTGGCCTGCTGATGGCTTGAGGTGTCTCGCAAGATCAAGCGGCTGCTGGGGTGAGGTATGCCTTCAAGTTAGCCACCGCAACATCCCATGTGTCGTAGTAGGAATCATCGCCTGGTTCTCCAGCGAAACCTCGAAATTCAAGAATCATGTGTGTGCCATCAGCAACGCGATCGAGCCGGACGGTGATGATGGGTAGATCTTCTGGGTTGAGACCAGGTGCACCCCAGGTGAAGACCAGATGATCATATGGCTGGACTTCCTTATAGACTCCGCCTGACGTCATGCGTTGCTCGGTCTCCTGGTGCACGCTGGTGTAGATGTAGTAACCGCCCGGACGCACATCGAATTCAAGTTCTTCGCGCGGTGTTGAGGTCAGCGGTAGATGCCACCAGTGGGCAATAGCGTCTGGTTCGGTCCACGCATGCCACACTTCTTCCGGGGTTGCCTGAATATAGCGAATGATTGTGAACCCTTTGGACATATCGGTAGTTTGCATGGTGTCTCCTCGTACTGAAACCGAATAGGACGTTGACTACATGTTGCTCTGAGTTGAAACCCGAATCAACGCCCAGTGGCATTTGCCCAATTGTTAACGCAGTCTTTACTCAGTTCTCGAGATGCTGACTCATGCCTTGCTTGTCTGAAATATCGGACGGGCCGGCAAAATTTTTCGCAATTATATGGCGCGGCTCGGCCGAGAAGCACCCCTGGATGCTTCTCGGCCGGGCTACGGAACACCTGTGATTTTCCTACTGTTCATCAAACAGTAGTTCTCGGATTCAGCTGAGGTGCTCCTCTAGTACGTCAAGCGCTTCATCCCACCCGTCATAGAAGAACTCGTCGCCAGCTTCACCATGTACTCCACGCAGTTCAAACGTCATCATGGTGCCACGTTCCATCGGTTCAAGACTTACCGTAATCACGGGCGTATCTTGTGGATCGCTTCCTGGTTCACCCCACGTCAAGACCAGACGCCGCGGTGGGTCAAGTTCGAGATAGACGCCGCCAGTAACGAAGCGCTCGCCCGTAGTATCGCTGACCATGGTGTAGCGGTAGGTCCCGCCAACACGCAGATCAACTTCGATCTCTTCACGGGGTGTCGATGTGTTGCGAGGGTGCCACCATCGGGCCATTGCATCGGGATTGGTCCACGCATGCCAGACCTCTTGCGGCGTTGCATTTAATGCGCGGGTCATGGTGAACCCCTGAGTCATATCGGTTTTAGTCATCGGTTTTCTCCTTGGTGAGGTAGTCCTCGAGGTGATCAAACCGGTCCGCCCATTCAGCACGTTGCTGCTCGATCCAAGAAGTCACCTCATCAAGTGCGTCGTCTACCAAAACACACTCGATCCACTGTGCACGACGACGGCGTTGGATGAGACCGGCTTTCTCAAGCACGCCAAGATGCTGAGAAATAGCCGGTCGGCTCATTGGATAATGTTCCGCCAATTGACCAACAGTCATGGGACCGTTCTGCAATCGTTGCAGAATATCCCGACGTGTCGGGTCGGCCAACGCGGCAAATGCGGAATTCAATCGACCTTCTGCTGTCATATAAGTAACCTCTTACGTAAGCGGTAACTTACATGATACTCGCGTGTTGTGGGCCAGGCAAGGGGTGCCATCGTTGCGTACATGGCTTCCAAGTCGAGCTGTAGCGCTTGGTGCGTGCGTGGGTCAATGGTGAGATCATGCCTTTCGTTGGCGGCAGCGCGCGTGCTACGATCCACGCAGGTGACCCGGGTCACTATTGAGTTTTCTTGTGGGAAGGACCGAGGTTGGTGCAACAATCTTTCGCTAGTACAACAAAGATTCAGGAACTTATCGCCACAGTAGGCGAGGGCAAGGTCGTCACCAATCCAGCCACGGTTGATAACTATCGTCGCGATCGGGCCAATGATCCCGACGCCGGTACCCCGATAGCCGTCGTGCGAGCGACGAGTTCGGAAGACGTGCAGGCCGCCATCCGGTTCGCTGCGTCACATGCGATTCCGGTGGTGGCTCGCGGGGCAGGCTCAGGATTATCTGGTGGAAGTTCTGCCGTCGACGGCAGTATCGTCCTGTCACTGGAAAACATGCGCGATATTACGATCGACCCCATCACCAGGACGGCCGTGGTGCAGCCGGGCGCTTTTAACGCAGAGGTCAAGGCTGCCGCAGCTGAGCATGGCTTGTGGTACCCGCCCGATCCATCATCATTTGAATTTTGCTCGATCGGCGGCAACGTTGCAACGAATGCCGGCGGACTATGTTGTGTGAAATACGGTGTAACCGCTGATTACGTATCGGGTATGAAAGTTGTGCTCGCTGACGGCAGGCAAGTCTCGCTGGGTGGCACGCAGATCAAAGATGTTGCTGGATTGAATCTGACACAACTATTTATTGGCAGTGAAGGCACCCTGGGTGTGATAACCGAGGTCACGCTTCGGTTAGTGCCCGCCCAACGCCCACCTACAACACTGGTCGCAACATTCTCGAGCCTCGATGAAGCTATGGACGTGATTCTCGCGGTCACATCAACGATGCGTCCATCCATGCTGGAATTTATGGACAATTACACCATTAACGCCGTCGAAGACCTCACCAGGATGGAACTAGAGCGAGATGCCGCTGCGATGTTAATCGTTCAATCCGATGAGCCGGCAGAACTTGCAGCTCAAGAGATCCAACAGATCGAATCGATATGCCAGCAATATAATGCCACAGATGTTTTTCACACTTCGGACGCCGAAGAAGCTGAAGCAATCATCATGGCACGACGTATGGCCATCCCCGCGGTTGAACAGAACGGCACCTTGTTGTTAGAAGATGTCGGTGTTCCCTTGCCCCAGTTGGGGGACTTGGTCCGCGGCATTGACGAGATCTCACAGTTGAGGAATGTGCCGATTGCGGTGATCGCTCATGCCGGTGATGGTAACACGCACCCGTTATTGGTCGTTGATCCCACCGATAGTGAGCAGCAGCAACGAGCGCAACGTGCCTATGGTGACGTGATGGACCTGGCTGTACGACTGGGCGGAACGATCACCGGCGAGCACGGCGTCGGCCGACTCAAGCAACCCTGGTTGGTGAACTCAATTGGCAAAGAAGCGCTGGAGTTGAACCACCGCATCAAAAAGGCATTTGATCCGCAGAACATTCTCAACCCCGGCGCGGTTTTTGAACCCACTGGCTTCACCACCAACGAATAGACGAACGGGAAAACCGACATCTCCCAGGAAATACCTGTCAGCGGTCTGGCTTACCTGCGTTTGGGCCGGTACACACGCCCGAAGCTGGATCTTGCCCCGTCGTAGATCTCTGCAAGTTGCCAGTCATATCGCTGACCACCCGGAACATCAAAGATGCGCGTCCCATCTCCCAAAAATACCGGTGCCACAAAGACCTGAAGTTCATCGATCAGGTCATATGCAAGTGCCTGTCGTGCTATATCGGCACTAATAATTTGCAGATCTTTGTTTCCGGCTGCTTCTTTGCCGATGTGAATCGCTTCGTGAATGTCACAGTTCAGCGCAACGATGCCTGGCCCCGAATCACCCTGCTGAATGAGGCGCGGATCTGTTGCAAGCTCCTCGGGCCGATGCGTGAGAATGAACTCAATGCCTTCCCATGCGCCACCATAAGCTTCTGCGGTGAGGTCGTCGCGTTGAGCCATTTGGGCTATCGCGGCATCATAACCCCGACGCCCAGAAAGGATCGCCCCAACAGCATTGGCTAGCTGAGCGGTTAACTCGGTATCGGCGTTTTCGGCTGAGGTAAGCCAACTCATATCGTGCCCTGGGCCGCTTATAAATCCGTCGATCGAACATGTAAATCCCCAGACAACTTTGCCCATGCCATTGCCCTCCCCGCTGGTTGCATGACTGACAGTTCCGTAGTCAAATGCATTGAGGGCGATCGGGCAAGAGCCGTGATGGATCGACGCGCCATGTCAGTTCCGCCATCAGCACAGAGGCCTGTGACGTCGTACAGACAGTTGTTCGACAATGGCGCAAATGCGGGCATCGGCATTGCTGATAGTTGTCGCCACGGTCGGTGAATCAAAGCTTGGACCGGGCGAGGTGGGGTGCTCGGTGACCAGAAGCTTCACTGAGTGTCCGAGTACCACCTCGTGCAATAAAACGCCGTAAGATAGTTGCGGTGAGCCGTATGTGAGCTCACGACCGTGATTTCCTATTATTGAAAGTGTGTCGTACGTGTCCAAACCCGTAGTGCTAATCGCAGAAGAACTCTCTCCGGCCACCATGGATGCTCTTGGATCCGACTTCGAGATTCGCCACACCGATGGTGCTGACCGTGACCAGTTGCTCCCAGCGCTCGCTGACGCCGATGCCGTCCTCATTCGTTCGGCCACGCTCATGGACTCCGAAGCCATCGGTGCAGCCAAGAACCTCAAAGTGATCGCACGTGCCGGAGTCGGACTCGACAACGTCGATACACAATCCGCCACCGAAGCCGGCGTCATGGTGGTCAACGCCCCAACCTCCAACATCATCTCCGCTGCCGAACTGACCTGTGGCCATATTCTCGCCGCTGCCCGAAACATTGCGCCAGCCAATGAATCCTTGAAGGCAGGTCAGTGGAAGCGCTCTGCCTATAAGGGCATCGAGCTATATGAAAAGACCCTGGGCATCATCGGCCTGGGTCGTATTGGCTCATTGGTGGCCGAACGCATGAAGGCCTTTGATATGAACATCCTGGCCTATGATCCTTACGTCACTGCCGCCCGCGCACAAAAAATGGGTGCCCACTTGGTCAGCCTAGACGAGCTGCTGGAAAGCTCAGACTTTATCACCATTCACATGCCACGTACCCCAGAGACCATGGGCATGATCTCGGATGAACAATTCCAAATGATGAAAGATTCGGCCTATGTCATCAACGTTGCTCGCGGCGGCCTCATTGATGAAGAAGCCCTGGGTCGCGCCCTTGATGCAGAACTGATTGCCGGTGCCGGTATCGACGTCTTCGTCAACGAGCCCGCCAAAGATCTGCCATTCTTCAAACACGACTCTGCCACCGTCACCCCACACCTGGGTGCTTCAACCGAAGAAGCCCAAGAAAAAGCCGGAGTGGCTGTCGCCAAATCAGTTCGCCTGGCATTGGCCGGTGAACTCGTCCCAGATGCCGTTAACGTTGCCGGCGGTGTTATCGACCCCTACGTTCGCCCAGGTATCCCACTGACCGAAAAACTCGGTCGCATCCTCTCGGCCGTCATGAAGGGCGTATCGGTTTCGGCCATTGAAGTCGAAGTCGCCGGCGAATTGGCCGAACGAAACGTTGATTCACTAAAACTTGCCGCACTCAAAGGGGTCTTCACCGACGTCGTCTCCGGCCACGTCTCATATGTGAACGCGCCAGTGCTAGCTGAGGGGCGCGGTATCGAGACTCGGCTGTCGACCACCACGAACTCACCGCATTACCGAAACATCATCACCGTGAAGTCGGTTGCCGCCGATGGCCAACAATTTAGCGTGACCGGCACCTTGACCGGACCAAAACAGATCGAGAAACTGGTAGGCATTAACGACTACGAATTTGAAGTCGCGATTGCCGACCACATGTTGATTCTGGAATATCAGGACCGGCCAGGGGTTATCGGCACCATGGGTATGCAACTGGGGGATCGCAACATCAACATTGCCACCATGGACGTCGCACTGCGCCACGACGGAGCCAAAGCTCTGGCCGTGCTGACCCTGGACTCGGCACTGCCTGCCGGTCTGATGGACCAAGTGGGCGAAGCGATTCACGCAGCCAAAACCGCAGAGGTTGATTTGGAGGAAACCGGACGGTGAACACCACCTACTACCTGACAACAGCCATCGCCTATCCAAACGGCGAGCCGCACATTGGCCACGCCTACGAATACATCGCCACCGATGTGATGGCACGATTCAAACGGCTTGACGGGTACGATGTTCGCTTCCTGACCGGAACCGACGAACACGGTCAGAAAATGCAGCAGACCGCACAACAGCAAGGACTGGCCCCTTTGGAGCTGGCCACGCGTAACGCTGATGTGTTTCGAAAAATGGATGACGACGTCCTGGACATCTCCTACGACCGGTTCATCCGAACCACCGACGACGACCATAAAGCCTCGGCTCAAGAGGTCTGGCGTCGCATGGAAGCCAACGGGGATATCTACCTGGATACCTATTCGGGTTGGTACTCTGTGCGCGATGAGCGCTTCTTCGCCGACGACGAGACCCACGTCAATGACGAGGGCGTGCGCATCGCCACCGAAACCGGCACCGAGGTTACCTGGACCGAAGAAGAATCCTATTTCTTCCGCCTGTCCAACTACGCCGATAAACTGCTGGCACACTACCGCGCTAATCCAGGATTCATCGCCCCACAAACGCGTGCCAATGAAGTCATCCGCTTTGTCGAAGACGGACTGGAAGATCTGTCGATCTCACGAACCTCATTTGATTGGGGCATCCCGGTCCCGCAAGCCACCGATCCTGCGCTGAAAACCGATAAGCAACACGTCATGTACGTGTGGGTGGACGCGCTAACCAACTACATCACCGGTGCTGGCTTCCCAGATGCCGACAGCGAACTGACCCGCTACTGGCCGGCTGACCTGCACGTCATCGGTAAGGATATTTCTCGGTTCCACTGCATCTTCTGGCCGGCATTTTTGATGTCGGCCGGCCTCGAACTACCAAAGCGCGTCATGATCCACGGCTTCCTCAATAATGAGGGCGAAAAGATGTCCAAATCGCTGGGTAACGTAGTGCACCCGGCCGGCTGGGTCGAACGCTACGGACTGGACACCGTGCGCTTCTTTTTACTGCGTGAATTCCCATTCGGTGCTGATGGTTCGTATTCACACGAGGGGGTAGTGCGTCGCAAAAACGCTGATCTGTCGAATAACCTGGGCAACTTGGCTCAGCGCAGCCTGTCAATGGTATATAAAAACGTTGACGGCCAGGTGCCACAGCCAGGGGAGCTGACCGCTCAAGACGAAAAGATTCTGGCAGATGCCGCAGGCCTGTTAGAAACCTGGCGCACGCACTTTGAAGTCCAAGACTTCTACCGTGCCCTGGGAGCCGCATGGAAAGTCTTAGACGATACGAACAGCTACTTCGCTGAACAACAGCCCTGGGTGCTGCGCAAAACCGACGAAGCCCGGATGCAAACCGTGCTGTGGGTGACCCTAGAAGTTGTCCGTCGCATCGCCTTATTGATCCAGGCGGTCATGCCCGAATCGGCAACCAAGCTGCTCGATGCCCTAGGGATTGAAGCTTCGGCCGATGCCGGTCGCACGAATAGCTCGGGCCAGGGACCACGATCCTATGCTGCTTGGGATGACAAGCTTGCCCCGGGCACGCCGGTCGCCAAGCCCACTCCGGTGTTCCCACGCCATGAAGAAGACGAATAAGAAGGTAGAGCATATTGAGTAACAACGTACTAGATCTCGCCCTCATCCCAGGCGATGGCATCGGACCCGAAGTCACCGCCGAAGCACTCAAAGTGCTCAAAGCCGCCATTGGTGAAGACAACGTCAAAACCACCGAATACGACCTGGGCGCTGAGCACTGGTTAGAAACCGGCGAAACGCTCACCGATGAGACCCTAGAGGCCATTGGCGGACACCAGGCGATCTTATTCGGCGCCGTTGGTGCTGCACCAAATGACACCCGCATCCCATCTGGTCTGCTGGAACGTGAGATCCTGCTCAAACTCCGCTTTACATTTGACCACGCGGTGAACTTCCGCCCCTCGGTACTCTACCCGGGCGCCACTTCACCGCTAGCCAACCCTGGAAATATTGATTTCGTCGTCTTTCGTGAAGGCACCGAAGGCCTCTACGTTGGCAACGGTGGTTCCATGCGCACCGGGACCAAAAACGAAGTGGCCAACGAAACATCCGTGAACACCGCCTACGGTGTTGAACGCGTGGTCCGTGCCGCATTTGAATACGCCCAGGGCCGGGAACGCAAACACGTCACCCTGCTACACAAGCACAACGTATTGGTCCATGCCGGTCACCTATGGAACCGCATCGTCAATGAAGTTGGCCAAGAATTCCCACAGGTCACCCACGATTACCTGCACGTGGATGCCGCCATGATCTTTTTGACCACCGACCCGGGCCGCTTTGACGTGATTTTGACCGATAACATGTTCGGCGATATCGTCACCGACCTAGCCGCTGCCGTCACCGGCGGCATTGGGCTGGCCGCTTCCGGCAACCTGAACATCAACGGCACCGCACCATCGATGTATGAGCCAGTTCACGGCTCAGCACCAGATATCGCCGGCCAACAGAAAGCCGACCCAACCGCAGCTATCCTATCGGCAGCCATTTTGTTGGAACAAGAAGGCTATGCAGATGCGGCCCTGCGAGTCAATAAGGCAGTATGGGAAGACCTCGCCGCACGCGATAACACCACCCGCACTACCCAGGAAGTGGGCGACGCGATCGCAGCTGCAGTCTGACGACGCACACCCCGGCAGCATTTTTAAAGAATTTTCGCCCGGCAGGGCCGGCAGAAAGGTCAATCATGGAATTTCAATACCAACCCAATCCAAAGCCATTTGCAGAGGCAGACCGTGCCAAAGTACTAGCTGACCCGGGATTTGGACACTACTTCACCGATCACATGGTGACCATTGAATGGACCGCCGATGTCGAAGGCCAGAACAAAGCATTTGAGGCCGGAGAATACCTCAACATGGTCGGGAACTGGTCCAATGCTCGTATTGAACCATTCGGTCCACTGTCGCTGAGCCCTGCGGCTGCCGTGCTGCATTACGCCCAGGAAATCTTTGAA
>NZ_DYXC01000102.1 GCF_020742345.1 Enteractinococcus helveticum
CCTGCCTCGATCGCGGTCTCGATGACTTCGTAGCCTCCGGGCGGGGTGTCCACGATGACGAGCCCGTCATGATCGCCGAGGGTCCGGGCAAGGTGGGCAGGAGTGGCCGCCGTGACGATGGGCCAGGGGAAGGCCTCACCCGCCTCCTCGGCCGCCTGGGCCCAGGCGGTGGCGGTGCCCTGGGCGTCGGAGTCAATGAGGGTGACGTCTATTCCGCGGGTATGGGCAGCTGCGCACAGCAGGACGGCGGAGGTTGTTTTACCTACCCCGCCCTTCGTGTGGGCGATAGTCAGTATGGACATGAACTCAGTGTGACATACTTACGCCTTAGCTGCACAACGTATGTATGCCATACATCCTAACGCTAAAACATACGTATGTTATTACGCTTTAAATTAACTCCTGTTTCAGCGTTTCCTACAACCCGCCTGCCATTATCTACACCCCGAGCCACAACGACATCAGCGGTAGTATCTAAAGAAAGACAATCAGGAGGTCGTGATGCTCGATAACTTGGATGATGTGAAGCAGGTTCTGAACATCGATTCGATGCGGAATATGGGTGGCGAGAAGGTCATGGAGCTCGTCGGATTGATGCAATCTGGCCAGCTAACTGAAGCTGGCAAGGTAGCGGTGTTCACGGCGGCACCAGAACTCCTCGAAAAGATCTCCGACGCAATGGATGACACCAACGAACAGGCCGTGCACAGCAACGACCAGAGCTCCACGAACATTTATGACCACCTGAGGCAGAGCCAAAAAATCTGGGCGGCTATGGCGGTAGACCCCGAGGCCACTGAAGAAGAACGCCGAGACGCACGCGACCGACTTGAGCGAGTGGACGAGCGACTCATGAACCACGATGTCAACAACAAGCAATTCAACCTTGAGGTGATCAAAAACAAGAAAGAGGTACTACTGACCGCAGCAGGCTTTGCCGTATTAGCTATTGGCGGACTAGCGAGCGGGGGGAAACTACCGCTACCACGACGGTAAGCGATCTCAGCATGACCAACTCAGAAAATAAGAGACGCGGTCATCCATCAAGGCTTGACCTCCCTTTATTGACCGACTCTTTGAGGTGTGCCGTATCGAAACACTTGTGTGGAATGTGTTCTCCCCGTTTCATAGGGTTCCTAAATAGTTTTAAAGCTCCCATCGCCCAGGCTCTAGACGTACTGAGACCTCCTCACACGGTGTTATTAACCCTCATCTTCCGAGAACTTCTTAAGCTCATCCTCAGAGAAAAAGATCCAAGGATTTTGTCGATCTTTTGCACTTCGCCAATAGCCTCAATACTGGCCGTGCCTGCGCTGATCGGACTCCAAAACCACAATAATTTATCCAGATGATCCGCTTGTAGATTTGTCATTGCCGGTAGTTGACGAGTTGCCTTGCCTAAGTTCTCATCATTAATTGGTTCCTTAAGATGAGTGGCCTGTATTTTTATTACTTCACTTAAGGCCGCAAAGGTGTGCTTGAGTTTTGCAGCTTTGCAGGATTCTCCAGTAGGTTCTTCTCTACCTTACGCAGAATTTCATCATCTCTATGGCTTACGCTTCCCCCTGGAGGGTGACGCATCTGAAAGCTGTCACTTTGATAGTTTTTCCCACCGTTCACCTGACGTAGGTAAAGTAACGGATTAAGTTACAGGTAGGCTTCATGAGACCTCGAGCAACGATTTCCGCATCAATTGTCACGTAACCGATCGTATTTGCGAAATGAAGTCGCGCGTGGACATCTAGGCATCTTTTCGTCTGATGCCTAAGTTAAATAATGTAGCAAGCAAGGCTGTCTTGATAGTCGCTAACTAGCGCCTCGTCTAACCTCTATTGCCCCAATGCCCGACGTCGGAACTCTGCCGGGGTACAACCCTCAATGCGCTTGAACACTTGGCCGAAATAGGAAACATTTTGCACACCCCAGCGCAGCGCAATCTGTTCGATGGGTTCTAGGGCACGAGCTGGAGAAGCTAAATCCTCGCGTATCCGTTCAATCCGGCGCTTTCTAATGTAACGGGCAACCGTCAAATCGGTCTGTGAGAACAACTGGTGCAGATATCGAGTGGAGATGAAAGCGCCCTCCGCGATCATTTGCGGGCTAAGATCGTGGTTCTGCAGGTTGGACTCGATATATGCCAGGCAGCGCTCTCGAAGCACGTCAGCGCTAGTTTCCGTGTGCGCTCGATGATCATTCTGGGAACGAAGCATCTGTTCAATCATTCCGACAACATGCTGGGAGACGCCAACCCGTGCGGCCCCGCTGATAGAACCATTGCTGACTTTAAGGTGCCGTAGGAAAGACTGCACCGCCGGAGCAAGTCCTTGATCCGCGCTGTAGGCAGTGGCGCTGAATTGGTGAAGTTCTTCTGGGCGGCTGGAAAATCTTGTCAGTGGAATCTTTGCACTCAGGGAATGGTAGTTCCGGGATCCTTCGATCCGAACAGGAGCATCTGAAGTGTATATCGAGAATTGACCAGGTTTCACCTTGGTGCGGCGACCGAACTGTGTGAGGTAGAGAGATCCTTCCAGTTGGAAGCTAACAACACAATGGTTCTCCGCCTGGGTTTGGACATCCTCTTCAGTTCGTTCTGCTGCGTGGGATTCAGACCTCAGGAGGAAAAGGCTGGTGTCCAGGAAACTTGTCGAAGTGATTCGACCTTCAAAAGCTTTGGAGTCCGGAATGTCAAAGTTGAAAGGCATCACGATTTTTTCCATGAGCTGCTGCCAAGACACCTTGTCCATGGGGCTGCTCGGCACTACGAACTCCGGTACCGTGTCCGACTCTTTCGTCATGAAGTTTATCCCATCTCTCCTTTGGGGCTGGCGGATTCCCTATGATTATCGGCTCAATCAACTCGACCAGAATCTGATGTAGCCACAGATGGGCCCACGCATGGGTTGAGGATCATGATTGCTTCGATCAGCATACCTCCAGCCATTGGGTAGTGCAATGAAGATCACGTTATTGATAAAAAATGACCAGGAGCACAAGTGTGCACTGAATTGAGAATGGAGTTCACTCTAGAGATATAGGTCACATGCAACTTACCTTTAGTGTCTAAGTCATGCCAAAGGCTGGCAGTCAGACCGTTTAGAAGCGAGGAAATTGCATGACATATCTACTTGGTTCGCATCACGTGACCCTATCGGTTGGCGGGGCGCAGGAAGACGTAGATTTCCATACCCAGGTTCTCGGTATGCGATTCATCAAGAAGACCGTCCTATATGACGGATCCTCCCCCGTTTATCACCTCTACTACTCCAACGCTCATGGTGATCCCTCAAGCGTCATCACCACGTTCCCATGGGCACAGGCAGGGCTATACGGAACGCGCGGAACCAACCAGGCCCGTGAGGTTCTCCTGGCCGTCCCCGCCAACTCCCTGGACTTCTGGGCTCAACGTTTGGCCCAGCACAATATTGCTGCCACTCAATCCGAGATCTTTGGTGAGCGACGAATCTCTTTCCTTCACCCCAGCGGAATCGAATACCAGCTCGTTGGCGTCGTAGGCGATCCACGCCAGGGTTATACCGGCTACGGAGTCCCGCAGGAGGCTGCGATTCACGGCATCCACGGCGTTGGGATCCATGTATTTGATCAGGATCGCATGGTTGATTTTGGTAATGAAGTCTTTTTCGCTCAAGGTGAAATTTGGGAGGAAGGAGATCGCGCCCGGTTCCGAGTCGGCACAGATTCCTTCGGCAACTGGATCGAACTCACCGGAAACCGAACAGATCCCCAAGGCACTTGGCGCTACGGGGCAGGCACCTATCACCACTTCGCTTGGAACCTCGACACCCTGGCAAATCAGGAGCAGGTTAAGTTCGACATCGAAGGTGCTGGCTACACGGATATCTCCGAGCTGAAGAACCGCACCTACTTCAAATCCCACTATGTTCGCTCGCCGGGTGGTGCCCTGTTCGAACTCGCGGTGACCCACGAGGACGGTGGCTGGGACTGCGACGAATCACCGGAGGAATTGGGCAAGCAATTCATGCTGCCAACCCAGTTCGAGTCGGAGCGGGAATCCATCATGTCCAAGCTAGAAACAATTAGCATCGACGCCAAAATCGAGGAGTGACTTGAACAGATGACTGGGCAAATAAAGCATCCTTCGGAGCCTGAGGCATACGGGGCCAAGGCATCAGACGCCGAGCTTATTGTCTACGGGATCCATGGACGAGGCCAATCACCGGAGTTCATTCGAGAGCTGGCAGATCGAATTGGGCAGTTGGGTCGCTTTCGTTGGGTGATGCCAGCCGCGCCGGGAAACTCCTGGTATCCCGAAAGTTTTTTGGCCCCAACCACGAAGAATCAACCTTCCCTAAAGGACGCGTTGCAGACAATCGATACCCATCTCAGCGAACTTCTGGATCACAATGCTCCGATCGTCACTCTCGGATTCTCACAAGGCGCTTGCTTATTGGCTGAATTCCTCCTCCGTACCCGAAAGCCGGTGGACGGCATTGTTCTACACACCGGTGGTTATTTGGGGCCACACAGTCAGACTTTCAGTTCCGAACCAGATTTTTTGGGGACCCCGGCTGTGGTGCTCACAGCCCGTGAGGATGCGTGGGTGCCACTGTATCGAAGTGAAGAAACAGCTGAAGCGCTTCGTGGCGCAGGCGCTGATGTCACGGTCGAGATTTATGAAGACAAAGAGCATCACATCAATGACGCCGCGATCGAAAGCATTCGCAGTCTCCTGGAACGGGTCGCGGAAACTAATGGAAAAACATCACTCAGAAAGAGAGCAGAACAATGACCGCTGCAGTAAAGACCGAAAACGGTAAAGTTACTCGCCTGAATCCAGGTGTGGAGTTCGAGGCGCTGATGGAGCGGCTCGACGCCATCACCCCATTGCTTAAAGAAAACGGTGAAAAGAACGAAGAGATCGGGCATCTAACAGATGAGACGGTTAATGCCCTCCATGAGGTAGGTGCTTTCCGTATCGGTATCCCAGAGTCCCTCGGGGGCTACGAGCTTACCCCTCGACAGACAATCCAGGTGCTGGAAAAGGTTTCTTACGCTGATCCTGCCACCGGCTGGGTTCTCATGGCACTTCAGATGGTCACCGGCACCACCGGGGCATACCTTCCGGCGGAAGCCCAAAAAGAACTTTTCGGTGGCGGCAACTACCCGCTGATTGCAGGCCAGGGCACCCGCTCAGGTAAGGCAGTCCGGGTTGAAGGTGGCTACCAGGTCAGTGGAAAGTGGTCCTTCGGATCCGGCATGCTGCACGCCACTCACGTCCACTCGGCAGCCTATGATGCTGACAATGATCGTCCAATCGTGGTGACCTTTCCCCGTGAGCAGGCAACGCTGGAAGACAACTGGGATGTTATGGGTCTACGTGCTACCGGCAGTATTGACTATTCATGTGAGGACCTTTTCGTCCCCGATGCCTATGTCTATGAGCCAACAACGACCGCGCCGCTAGCCGGCGGTGCTCTCTATCGTCTGGGATTGGCAAATATGTCTGGCATTTGCCACACCGGTTGGGCACTCGGTGTTGGGCGCCGACTCCTTGATGAGATGAAGTCATTAGCCCAGAAGAAGACCGGCTCCCCGGGCACCTCAGTAGATACCGATCATTTCCACGCTGAGTTTGGTCGTGCTGAATCTCGACTTCGCTCGGCACGAGCTTGGGCCATGGAAGTGTGGGCAGACAATGCATCCACCATTGATTCCGGTGAGCTGCTGTCTGTGGAGCAAGAGACCCTCACCCGCCTAA
>NZ_DYXC01000103.1 GCF_020742345.1 Enteractinococcus helveticum
CATTAACTGCGGAGTCAATAATCGCAATTGCGTTGCCCACGCGGTTGACGATGCCCGCAACACCAGCTTGGCGTTTTCAAAACTTTCGACCTTGGCGTTCTGCGCAATCTGCTCACCCACAACAGACGACCAGTCCGCTAGCACCGAGCCCACCGCAACCGGTTCTTTCCACCCGCGCTGGGCAATGAACTTGGAAAACACGTCCCCCAGCGGCTGTGGGCCGGCTGTCTGCACCGGTTGGTTATACTCAGTGCGCTTTTTCTTCCGACGTCGGTGGTGCTGACCGGCCATCCCCGGGCGAAATCCAGCCTCGGCAGCCGCCTGCCGCACCCGCTGCAGCGCCGCAGCTGCCGCATCAATCTGGTCCTGTACTTCTTCGTGTTCCGGGTCAGTCATGCTCGCCCTCATCAAGGAAGCGTGATCCTTCGGCGTCTTCGAACTGGTTGGCTTCCAGCAGTTTCAGCGTTTCAAGATCCGTCAGGTGTTCCCCCGGCGAGGAAATGCCGTCGCGCATTTGCACGGGTATGTGGGTTGCGTGGAGGCCTTCTGGAATATCGGCGGTCACCGCCGCGGTGATGATCAGTTGTTCGGCGTCGCGGGTCATGTCCACTAACCGGCTGCGTCGGGCAGCGTCTAGTTCGGCAAAGACGTCGTCGAGAATCAGCACCGGTTTACCCCGTGGGTCCGGATCGTCTTCGACTAATACCCGATAGGCGGCCAGCCGTAGGGCCAGTGCGAGCGACCAGGTTTCGCCGTGCGAGGCAAAGCCCTTGGCCAGCGCGGGACCTAATGTGATAACCAGATCATCACGATGGGGGCCGACCAGTGTGACGCCGCGGTCGCGTTCCGAGCGGTAGGAGTTTTCTAATTCGTCCAAGATCGCTTGATAGAGCTGGGATTCATCGGGCACTTCGGCGTGCTGCCCGGTGGCCAGTTGCACGGTGGACTGGTAGGCAAATCCGGCGGGCTTATTGCCATTGGAAAGTTCCGCATAGGCCTTTGACGTCGGTGCGGCGAGCAGGCGCAGGGCGTGCAATCGACCGTTAATGAGCCGGGCGGCAGCACGTGAGAGATGCTCATTCCACACGGCTAAAGTGGTTTCGTGTTCCTCGGTCCAGGTTCCGGAGTTGCGCCCGGATTTTAATAATGCGTTGCGTTGGCGTAAGACTCGATCAAAGTCGCGTCGGGCATCACCCAGTGCTGGACGCATCTGGACGATGAGGTCATCCATGAAGCGGCGTCGAATATCGGGTTGGCCTACGACCAGTTCGATGTCTTCAGGGGCAAAGAGTACGGCTTTGAAAATGCCGTAGGCTTGGCGTGCCGGTTGGGGTGCACCGCGGTTGATGGCCACCCGGTTGGATTTACCGGGGTTGATCTCGTATTCAATAGAGATAGCTTGTTCACCGCGGTGGATGCGTCCGCGAGTTAGTGCCTGGGTTGCTCCGATGCGTACCAGGGGGTGGTCATTGGAGACGCGATGTGAGTGCTGAACCGCAAGATAGTTGATGGCCTCAGCGATATTGGTTTTCCCGACCCCGTTGGCACCAATCAGGATATTGGGGCCGGGTTTGAACTCAAGCTCGGCCTGTTCGTATGAACGATAGTTGGTCAGCGACAGATGGGAAAGGTACACGTTAGTTTGGAATGCGGATCGGCATGACCAAGTACCGGTAGTCCTCATTCTGCGGGCCTTCAAGTTCTTTTTTACCCGTCAGCAGGGCCGGTTTTGGTGCGCTGGTGAATGCGAAACGAGTGTAGGCACCACCAATGACATTTAGTCCGTCCGAAAGGTAAGAGGGGTTGAAAGCGACGGTAATGTCTTCGCCGTCTAACTGGACCGGCACGGATTCCGTTGCCGAGGCATCGTCGCCTTGGCCTGCTGATAGTGAGACTTCACCGTCGGTAAAGGACATCAGCAAAGAAGTGTTGCGCTCTGCAACCAAGGCGACACGTTTGACTGCTTCAACGAGCTGCGCGGTGTCAACGGTTGCATAAATATTTGATTCATTCGGGAAGAGGGAACGAATTTTTGGATAATCACCATCAACCAGCAAGCTGGTGGTGCGGCGGCCGCCTGAGGAGAAACCGACGAGTTCTGCAGAATCTTCCTCGGCAGACAGCCGGAATTCGATTTCGCCACCGCCACCTAGTGAACGGGCAACTTCTGTCAGGGTACGGGCCTTGACTAGTACCGAAGTAGAAATCGATGGATCATGTGGCGTCCAGGTGATTTCTTTCATGGCCAGACGATAGCGGTCAGTAGCTAAGAAGGTGATGGTGTCACCTTCGATTTCAATTTTGACGGCGGTCAAAATTGGCAGAGTGTCATCTTTGGAAGCTGCAGCAGTGACCTGTGAGACGGCTTCAGCAAATACTGAACCGTTAATCGTGCCGGCAACTTCTGGCATGGCCGGAAGGGCAGGATATTCCTCAACTGGCATGGTCGCCAAGGTAAAAGTGGAATTCTGACAGGTCACAATGACCCGAGATTCAGCCAATTCGATTGTTACTGGAGCATTCGGTAACGATTTGACGATATCGCTGAGCATGCGGCCTTCAACAAGGATCTGGCCTTCGGTTTCAATGTGGGCTTCAACGTCGAGTTGCGCTGAGGTTTCGTAGTCGAAACTTGCGATTGAGACGAGATTGTCTTCAGCAGTAATGAGTAGACCACGTAGCACTGGAACGGGTGGTCGAGGTGACAGAGAACGTGCGGTCCAAGTGACAGCGTCAGTTAGAACATCCCGTCCGATTGTGAACTTCACGAAGAGTCTGCCTTCCCTTTGAGTGTTTGCGACACAGTTTGCTGATGACAATACGTTGGCACCTGAATTTATAGAGGTGCGGTAGTTAGCTTAGCGCGGTTTGAGGATGGGTGCGACATAAGTGGAGTCATTGGGGGTATTTCGGGAAAAGTGAAAAACCTCTATTTCGTAAAATCTTCAGCTCATCGTTATTTAAAGGTGTTTAAAGGAATAGTGGTGTTAGTAGGTGGTGTGGATACTGTGGAAAACCTTGTGCATCCGCACCCCTATAACGTTTTCGCTGTGGACGACTCAGTGCACGGTTCTCGATTTGCGTGTGGGCAACTTGTGCACGACCCAATGTCTTACATCGTTGTAATTCCACCGATTAATAGAGTTATCCGCAACCCTAATCCACTTATCCCTTAAGAATCCACAGGTTTATCCACAAGGTGGATAATGGAGTTAAACCTTCGTGTGGATAAGTCTGTGGATACCTGTGGATTATCGTGGAGTGCGATTGAGGAAAAATCGTTACTTGAGCACGTAGTAGCCGAATAGGGGTACTAGGGGTATGTGGATTAGCTTTCAACCTTAACTTGAAGGCAACCAGGTTTAACCGCGGGTTAAATTTTTATTTTTTTATCCAACAACAAATGCGTAATATTTTTAGATATTTCTTGCCCGCTGCTTAATTTTGTTGGTCAGCTCGGTGACTTGGTTGTAAATCGCATGTCGTTCGCTCATCAGATCCCGGATTTTCCGGTCAGCGTGCATCACTGTGGTGTGATCGCGTCCACCGAACTCGGCACCAATACGCGGTAACGACATCTCTGTGAGTTCGCGCAACAGATACATTGCGATTTGGCGCGCAGTGACTAGCGTGCGGGTCCGAGACTTCGATTGCAGATCAGCTATAGAGAAACCGAAATAGTTTGCGGTCTCATCCAGAATCAGATCCGAGGTAATTTCTTGAGCATCGTCGTCGGTAATCAGGTCCTTGAGTATGTATTGGGCCTGGTCAAGGTTAATAGGCTCATTATTCAGTGAAGCATAGGCGGTTACTCGGGTCAGGGCACCTTCGAGCTCGCGAATATTGGTGTCGATGCGCGAGGCAATGTATTCCAATGCATCTGCGGGAACTGAGATTCCTTCTGCATCGGCTTTTTTCGCCAGAATTGCGATGCGCGTTTCTAGATCAGGCGGCTGAATGTCGGTGGTCAGACCCCATTCGAAGCGAGAACGGAGACGTTCTTCAAACCCGGACAGCTGCTTCGGTGGTAAATCCGATGTAATGACGACTTGCTTGTTGTTGTTGTACAGCGCGTTGAAAGTATGGAAAAACTCTTCAACAGTGGCTTCTTTATTAGCCATGAACTGGATGTCATCAATCAACAGAATATCGACGTTGCGATAGATCTGCTTAAAGGATGCACCCTCATCGTGACGAATCGAGTTAATGAAGTCATTGGTGAACTCTTCAGAGTTGACGTAGCGCACGCGCAGACCTGGGAAGAGCTCTTGGGCGTAATGCCCGATCGCGTGCAATAAGTGAGTTTTGCCCAGCCCGGATTCTCCATAAATAAAGAGCGGGTTGTAGGACTTAGCCGGAGATTCGGCCACGGCATACGCTGCGGCATGTGCGAATCGGTTGGAGGAGCCGGTAATGAAGTTGTCAAAATGATAGTGCTCATTGAGACGCGATCGTTCGCCTGAACTTGGTGAAATATTTTGCTGCAGTCCACCATTGGGCGCGGCAGCTGGATTAGTTCTTGAGGAAAATAGCTCATCCAGAAGGGGTTCTTCGGACTGTGATTTCTCAATCCGACCCTGAGCGGCATCGGAGATATTCACAACATTGTCCACAGGGTCGTGGCTGGTTGTGGATTGCGGTGGAGAAGTTGGAATCTCTGGCGTGGATGCGTGCATATTTGTATCGATGGAATACGCACAGTTGATGTCGGTGCCAAAGACTTTCGTAAGTGCTTGGGCGAGATTGTCTTGCAGCTGGGTTTCCAGGATGTCCCGCGTCATCTCATTTGGGACGGCCAACAGCAGGGTATTTGCAATGAGCCCTTGTGGTCGAGCAAGATCTAAAAAGCCCATTTGACTTGGGCCGATGTCGCCAGAAGCGCGTACAGTATCAACAACTCGTTTCCATGAGTTGATGATCGATTCACTGACACTCATCTTTAAAACTCCACCTCATCGGTCCCGCACTGATTCTGAGTTCCTCTCGTCATCACCGCACTATTTATAGGTCGCCCACTGGCTACACACTTCGGACTGCTTCCGCGAATTGGCGCAGTTCCCAAAAAGAGCCATCCCCAACCCTAGCCTTAATTTCCACAGGCAGAAGGTGGTTATGCACAGCTTATACACAGTAAGTGTATTCGGGTAATCGATTGCAATGGCTGATTTGACCAAAGCGGCTGCTGTTCTTAGACTTGTTGAGTCTTACCCGGGGCGAAGCGTGCCCTTTTTGTGGTTGCGACCGGGTAGACATGAACAGATAATGAACGAATATCGCCGAAGGTTTTGGGCAAACGCAGTTTGAAACGTACTTCCCAAGCACGCTTCTGCGTTTGAATGAGTGTGGAGAATAACAGTGACTAAGCGGACTTTTCAGCCGAATAACCGCCGCCGTGCCCGTAAGCATGGTTTCCGTTCCCGTATGCGCACCCGCGCTGGTCGTGCAGTTCTTTCAGCACGCCGCTCCAAGGGCCGCGCACGTCTGAGCGCCTAAAGAAGCTCGGTGCCGGTGGCCCAGGAGCATGATTGAGTGCTACCGCAACACCAGCGAATACGCACTGCAGCACAATTTTCTGATACACAACGTTCCGGTTCCCGTTTCGGCAATCGGAACGTTGTCGTATCTGCAAATATTCGAACCGATGCAGCACAAGCCCCACGTGCGGGCTTCATTGTTTCTAAAGCTGTAGGCAACGCAGTGACTCGAAACAGAGTCAAGCGCCGTTTGCGTGCCATTGTCGCCGAAGTCTTTGATCGCGACCTTGGGGTAGATCTTTCCGAGAATTCCATTGATCTGGTAGTCAGAGCTTTACCAGCTTCGGCTCATCTGGATTTCGAAGACCTGCGGGAGTCGACCCTTCACGCGGTTCACGGGGCACTCAGAAAGTTTAAGCATCGTGGTCAGTAACGATAAGCAGTCGCAATCCCCCATTGGAACACAACCTTCTCCGTTCATCGTCAAAGATGGTGCAAAGCAATGGGGATTCTTCCGTGCGCTGCCATCCACCCTGGTCGCTTGGCTCCTGCGGGCTTATCGAAAGATCATTTCCCCTACCTATGGGGATGTCTGTAAGTTCTTTCCGACCTGTTCTGCCTACGGCCTAGAAGCGGTTTATACGCACGGTGCCATTAAGGGTAGCCTTATGGCAGGACTACGTGTGCTGCGATGTCATCCTTGGCAAGATGGTGGCATAGATCCGGTTTCCCCAGGAAGTCGGATCTGGCCGGATGGCAAGCAACCATTGATCATTGAACTGAATCACCCGGTGATTCCACCGGACGACGACGCCACCGAAGAGGAATAAATAAGACTATGGGATTTTTTGACACGATTCTTCTCCCCTTCACATGGGCGGTCTCGTGGGTACTGAGCATGTTCCACACGGTGCTCGGTGCTCTCGGCATGGACTCCGATTCCGGTTGGACTTGGACGTTAGCGCTTGTGCTGTTGGTCGTGCTTATCCGTACGTTGTTGATCCCGGTGTTTGTCAAACAAATCAAATCGCAACGTGCCATGCAAGAGTTGCAGCCTGAGATTAAAAAGCTGCAAGAGAAATATAAAAATAAAAAAGATCAGCTCTCCCGTCAAGCAATGGCGATGGAGCAGCAACAACTTTTCAAAGACCGAGGGACCAGTCCGTTCGCAGCGTGTCTGCCCATGTTGGTCCAGATGCCTTTCTTCTTCGCGCTTTATCGCGTATTGGTTTCAGCCTCTGGTGCTGCCCAAGATAATGAGTCGATTGGTGCACTGTCGGCAGATGAGGTCCACTCATTCTCCAACTCGACCTTTGCTGGCGCGCAGATGTCTGACATTTTGGGTGATCATGTTGGCGAAAACTTTGACCTCAACGTGGTTATTGTCGCCGTCATTCTCATCATCTTGATGGTGACATCCATGTTCTACATGCAGAAGTCCCTGATGGGTAAGAATATGTCCGAGGCCGCTCAGACCGGCCAGTTCGCTCAGACCCAAAAAATTATGCTCTATGCCCTGCCCGCAGTGTTTGCGATCGGTGGTTTTAACTTCCCAATTGGCGTGTTGATCTATTGGACGGCGACGAACTTCTGGGCTGTGGGACAACAGCTGTTTATTATCCGTCGCAACCCGACTCCTGGTTCGATTGCCGAACGTGAACTCAATGAACGACGTGCTGCCAAAGGCCTGCCTCCTGTCGGTAAAGCCGCCAAAGAAGCTGAAGAGCGTGCTGCCGCAAAACAGCAAAAACCCAAGGGCCAGCGCCAGCAACCTGTGAGAAAACCGAGGAAGAAACGATGAACGAAGAACACACCAACACAACTGAAGACGTGACCGATGAAGAAGAACTAGAAGTCACGGATATCGAAGCAGAAGGCGATTACGCCGCCGACTACATCGAGGAACTTCTCGACATCGCTGACCTCGATGGTGATATCGATATCGAGGTACGCAATAACCGGACGTACCTCTCTGTTCTGGCCCCAGAAGACGATGAGGATATCCAAGGTCTGGTTGGCAAAAACGGTAAGACTCTGGAAGCACTGCAAGAGCTCACTCGCCTTGCTGTTCTGTCTTCAACCGGTCAACGTTCACGCTTAATCCTCGACATTGCTGGCCACCGGGTGCAGCGTGCTGACTCACTGCGCGAGCTGGCTCGTGAAGCGATCGCCAAGGTCGAATCCGACGGCGGTCAAGAACACTTGAAACCCATGAGCCCATATGAACGGAAGATCGTCCACGACGTTGTGGCTGAAGCCGGCCTTTACTCCGAATCTGAAGGCGAAGGTCCACGCCGTCACGTTGTGATTAGTGCCGGAGAATAGTCTTGTCTGAGAACCAACCTATACCTGTGACTGACCCTGCCGAAGCGCAGCTAGCTCGCCAGGAAGCCTGGATCGTGGATGCTGCTGAAGTGATCTATGGTGATCGCACAGACGTCGCTGAACGCTTTGTCGAGCATTTGGTCACCACGGGCATAGAGTGGGGGCTGCTGGGTCCACGCGAGATCCCGAAAATGTGGGATCGTCACGTACTGAATTGTGCCGTCGTTCAAGAGCTGATCCCCGGCGGCGCCGTGATTGCCGATGTAGGCTCTGGAGCAGGCCTTCCCGGCCTTGCATTGGCCATTGCCCGACCAGATGTGCAGTTCGTGCTGATCGAGCCGCTAGAGCGTCGGGTGGACTGGTTGGATATGGTTATCGAAGACCTTGGGCTCGACAATGTTGACGTTATCCGAGCTCGTTCCGAGCAAGTATTCGATACAGTAGATGTGGATATCGTGACAGCGCGTGCCGTGTCTGCAATGAAATCCCTGGTGCCCATGACCGTGCCGTTACTGCATGGTCAAGGAGAACTGTTAGCCATTAAGGGCAAAAGTGCTGCAGCAGAGATTGAAAAAGCAGATAAGGTTCTACGGAAGTTCAAGACAAAGAAATCTGAAGTCCTTACAGTAGGAGAAGAACTCTTAGAAGTTCCCACTACTGTAGCGCGACTGACGTATGGCTCGTAACCAGCACGTGCAATATACTTCAAATTTAAAGTAATGGAGGCTGGCTTGGTCGATCAGGATAACCTTTCACATGGCCTAGAAGAAGCATCTTCTAGCGTGGCTTCAACGCCTCTTGCTCGACAATTGGAGTCTGAAAATCGACGTCGCGAAAGGCTCAAGACCAAGCGCATGCCCAAACCAGATAAGACGCGTATCATCACTATCTCCAACCAAAAAGGCGGAGTAGGAAAAACCACCACCACGGTGAACCTATCGACGGCAATGGCACGTGCCGGTATGAATGTCCTGGTAATTGATATCGACCCCCAGGGCAATGCGTCCACAGCGTTGAATATCCCCCACCCGCAGGGTACCCCTTCGATTTACAATGTCTTGATCGAGGACTGGGAGCTCAAAGATGTCATCTATGAGAATCCAGAGACCGATAACCTATATGTTGCGCCATCTACTATTGACCTTGCCGGCGCAGAAATTGAGTTAGTCTCCTTAGTTGCTCGTGAACAACGACTAACACGCGCTCTCAAGCGGTACTTTGAGTATCGTGATGCGAATAATATGCCACGCATCGATTACATCTTCATTGACTGTCCACCGAGCTTAGGATTGCTCACCGTTAACGCGTTCGTAGCGGCCAACGAGGTTCTGATCCCGATTCAGACTGAGTACTATGCTCTTGAAGGACTTTCCCAGCTGGTCAAGAATATCGATATGATTCAGCAGCATCTGAACTCCGAGCTGCACGTCTCGACTATTCTTTTGACGATGTTTGACTCACGTACGAATCTTGCTTCACAAGTGGCAGAAGAAGTCCGTGACTTCTTCCCGGATCAGGTTTTACAATCCGTCATTCCACGCAACGTCCGGATTTCCGAAGCTCCTTCTTATCAGCAAAGCGTATTGACCTACGACCCTACTTCAACAGGTGCGCTGAGCTATCGTGAAGCAGCGATGGAAATTGCTGAACGCGGAGCAAGCAAGTAAACGTCCTATCCTTCTTCAACATCAATCCGAGCTTGAGCATCCCTTATTGAGGCAGTGCGCCTTTTAATAATCAGGTCTTAATAGGTTTGTTTCACGTGAAACACCTCTATTGGTAAGTACGCGCTGATCCATCTGCCTGAGGAGCGTTCTCTATTCACCGGGGAGCAACTATTAGTTGATGCGCTACTTTGGTCGCGATTGATGGTGGAGAGATTTTCATCGAACTGTACCTGGATTGCTGGCTCAACTTGAGAATGTCTCACTTTCATTTTCTCTGTCGCTAGGACGTGAGGCTAAACAGCACTCCCTCCCCCGGCAAGTCGTGCTTCGATAGCTTCCCACTCAGCAATACATCTCGGTGTTTCACAGAAAATCAACGGTGTCGATTACACCATTCGTGGCTATGAGTTTTCGTCGGTGTTCGATGTCCCTGTAGGAACATCTCAGCACCTGCAAGTTTTATACAACTTAGATTTCACATGTATGCCCACACTGAGTGCCAGTATTTTTTACACCACTTCGTATTCGCATAGTCTTAGGTTCGCGTTGCATGTTGTGGAAAGCCTCTATGGGGAAGCTCAGAATTCTTCATCCTGCTCAAGTTGGAGGTCAGTGTGCTGTTTGGCATTGATATAGCATCGCGCTGTTACAAGGAGCTCGACAGACGTGACACTGTCCGTGCCATAAATTGCGTCGTTGAGCTGGCTCGTTCACACACGACCTTGCCTGGATTGATTGTATTGAAACCAGGCATTGCGAAAACTGGCATCAGAACATTGAATCCTTCTTTCGTTTATGATTGATGATTCGTGACGACATTAGTGCGTGTTTAGGGAAAGGAACTATTGTTATGTAGTGGTCTGTGTGAATTTAGTTGCTCCAACACTTCGAATTCAACCTTCCTGACGATTCGTAGTCATGCTCTACACATGTTGGATGTTCAATGGAATTTGATCAAGGCTTCTCGTTGGCCGCATTGATGTACCCGCCGACGATAATTCACCAAGGATCTCCCGCTTACTAGTTCGTCCAAATCGGTCGGCCATTCTATAGCTTCATTCTTGGTCAATCTTTCAGGCCTGTGGTCCGCGTTAGCTCAGGGAGATTATGGTTAGCGT
This sequence comes from Enteractinococcus helveticum, assembly GCF_020742345.1. Lineage (GTDB taxonomy): Bacteria > Actinomycetota > Actinomycetes > Actinomycetales > Micrococcaceae > Yaniella > Yaniella helvetica_A. Next base: position 10,585 of record NZ_DYXC01000103.1, read on the forward strand.
GAGCTAGTTGTGCAGGGATTGCACTCTTCTAATATTCAGAACGATATTTCAGCTAAGCATCTTGACTGCCGAACATACAGCTCATGTGTCTCGAGAAAGTCTTCGCACACACCTAAGTTGTTTCACGTGAAACGCTCTTTCGATGAGACGCACTTTTGTTGGCGCTGGATGATCTCGCAGACCTCTCCGCTGCTGGACACGATTGTGCTAATCAGCTAGATACAGAGTTTTCATTATTTGACTCTGCGCTAATCATTTAATCAAGCTCTAGCCGGGCGCAGTCCATGTGAGTCCGTGGATTCTTTTAGTGTGACTGGTATGTGATATTTTCGAGCTGATGGGCATCAATGTTTGACTGTCGATCATGTTATCGTATGCCGAATAAGTACTTCGTTGGGAGCGGATCCTGCTTCGCTGGTAGATTGCAAGCACTTGCTGCATATTCCATTCGCGATTTAGCGAGACTCCTCAGCGTTTCATGTGAAACACTAAGCATTGAAAGTGTCCGACTAGATCGGTCTACGGCAATTGCTTGTTGGTGGCGATTGTGTGGTAAACATTTTTATCAATTGCTTGAAGCAATAGTTCTATTGCCGGAACCTGGGGCACGAAGTGACAACGTCAACAGACTAGCTGACTGCGTTGTGGAGTCGCGGTTGAGGTTCCATCGCTTGAGAGTGGCGAATCGTCGGCGTTGCTGACACAATATCCATCATTTCCTGTCAGGCCGCTAGATGTTTCACGAGAAACACACTGTTGATAAGTCTCCAGCAGTTTTCCATGGAACGGAGACTCTTCTTCACGTTATCCTCAACCCTCACTGCACAAAAATGGCGGGCCTGCTCCAATCTGCAGTGATACGAGTTCTGGTGCATTTCAGCCTAGCTAGTTTCACATGAAACATAGGGCCCGGATGCTTTGCGCGCTGCGAAATTTATCCCTTGTCTGTGCGAAGGTAGGGTGGTAAGGCTGCGCAATACGTGTCGAGTACACAGACTAAGCGATTTACAGCCTGGCGGCAATTCCAACATGTCGTCTGCGACAGTAAAGAATCCCTGATGATGGTACTGGTCGTTAGATTGCTAACTTGAGGTATAACAGTTAACAGATTAATGACCACCAGCAGTTGAAGGAATTGCGCTTACTAAAACTACGCATAACGGTGTACTCAGAGGCTGCCACATGATCCAGCCGTTCCTGATACGTTTCACGTAAAACGCATCAATGCAGTTCGACCTAGTCTGGGAATTGACGGAAACCACTACCCTAGTTGGCATAGCTTACGTGTGTTGTAAAAAAGGGCACACATCCTAGGATTGACGTGGAACGCAGCAGAGGGGTAGTAACCGAAAAATCTGACGTGGCGACAGAAAGTGTGTAATCCGGTGGCATAAACAGAGTGTGTTTCACGTGAAACAACAGAGAGATGCGGGAATCACCGCTACACTTATCATTGTTCGTGAAAGTGTGTAAGGGGACGGGAGGAGCTACATGACACAACAACCGAAGAAGAGCCGTCGAGGATTAGGGCGCGGTCTGGGTGCGTTGATACAAGACACATCGGTGCCTGAAGGAGACGATGCAGCAGAAGATAATGTAGCGGAAGAGACTACGTCAGAATCTCATGGGTCGTTGACAGGAGCGGCTAGAGCAGCAAATGATGAGGCAAAAGAGGATGTCGGTTCCCGATACTTAGACTCAACGAAATCACGGGACAAGCGTCGTCCTTCTGATCTGTTCTTTGGGAATGGCCCCACTTCAAGTCGTCAAGCGGCACAAAAGAAGGCAAGCCGCGCGGCAATGCCGAATCCAATTCTTGAGAGGTCTAAAGATTCAAGTGCTCATG
>NZ_DYXC01000104.1 GCF_020742345.1 Enteractinococcus helveticum
CTGCACGATTATGTGCACTTCCAGTTGGACGGCGATGAAGCGCACCTCTGGGAAGAACCCCACGAGATCATTACTGAGATGACAGCCGACGAGGAGGGCGGATTCCCATCCGAACTGGGAGCCATTTTAGATCGGCTTGAGGATGTTCCCGATGAGGACCGCTACGCCGCAATTGTGGCCACACCCCTGATCTCCGGTAACACCAAACTCATAGAGTGGATCGGTAGATCACAACCCGTCACTAGTACCGGCATGCCGCGACGCGCTGATATCGGTGCGGTGGCCAACATGATCGGCATTGCTGCGCAAGGCGTGGCAAAAGCTCCACCTTTAGAATTCACTGATGCCGCTGTGCAGGCCCTGGATTTGTCGAAACCAGCCCCAAAGAAACCCACCCTACACGTACAGTCGGCCAAAGCGATCGGTGAGTTACGAGCCTGGTGGGCAGCTCTTGAAACTCACGAAGGTATCGAGGTCTCCGCTACCCGCATCAAACCTGGCCCCCTCTCCGACGTGCTGACAACTCCTCAGCTGGGCGATATAGAACTGATAGAAATGTTCATGGTGAGCTACGTCCGCGAATACTTACTGGGCGCCGTCGATCAACCACTCGGTGAAATGGCGGTGATTCTTACGGTTGCCAAAATAATGGAATTGGTTCAGGCACAAGAACCCACGGCCCAACCGGATAACTCTTCGGAAGCAGAGCCCGCTTCACTCTTTTCCGCCCGGCATCTCAGAAGCTTTGAGTCGATGGGGCTCTTAGAAATCCGAGATTCCAGGCCCTTTATCCCAGAACCACTGCGTCCAGTCATGGCGTTTGGTGCAATGCTGGCCCTGGCTGAACTCAAGGCAGCTGCATAAGACACCACCTAGGGTTTCAAGTGTCACGTCGAAGAGTCTGCGGCACGCTGCTAATGTTTAGAAGAACCTGAGCAGAAATTTTCATGAGGTGTGATCGTGCTTGACGCCTATCCGATCCTGACGCTGCTGCCGCCGTTGGTGGCGATCGTCCTGGTTATCGCCACCAAAAAAGTATTAATCTCACTTGGTGCTGGTATTGTCACCGCGGGTTTGCTGCTTGCTGATTTCAACCCGCTGACCATGCTGGTGACCATCGGCGAAGCGGTGCTACGCCTGGTGTGGGTTGATGATGCGATCAACTGGTACACGATCCTCATCGTGGCGTTCTTATTCCAACTGGGCATTGTCACCGCACTGGTCATGATGTCCGGTGGGGCGTCATCGTTTACAGAATGGGCTGCCAAACGGATCCGCAAGCGACGCGGCGCGAAGATCTTGACCGGGCTGTTGGGCATGCTCATCTTTATTGACGACTACTTCAACGCGCTCGCCGTCGGACAAGTCGCCCGCCCAATAACCGACCGGTACCGGGTATCGCGGGCAAAACTGGCCTACCTGATTGACTCGAGTTCAGCACCCGTCGTCGTGCTGATGCCATTATCCAGCTGGGGTGCCACCATTATGGGGATCATGGCGCCACTACTGGGTGCCTCCGCGCTGATGCTGACTCAGCTCGAGGCGTTCGTCTTGTCGGCGGCCATGAACTATTATGCGATTGCCGCGCTGGTGTTGTTATGGCTCACTATCCTGTGGGGCCTGGATTTCGGCAGTATGCGCACAGAAGAACAACGTGCCGTGCAGGGCGGTGGCCTACAAAACCCCAACGACGACACCCCGGACCCGTTTGCCGAGGACATGCCCAAGCATGAACCCGGAGCGATGCGCGCGCTGATCATACCGTTTGCCATGCTCATTATTGGTGTGGTCGCCGGCATGTACGTGACCGGCGGGATGCTAGGTGAAAGCTGGGGTGTGCTCGATACCCTGGAAGCCGCTGATGTTGCGATTGCGCTGAATGTTGGCGGGATCGCCGCACTGATTGTCGCCGCCTACTACTGTATTCGCTATACCAAAGGCAACCCGGAGTTTACCGCCGGAACCAAACGACGCGGTACCCTGCACGGTGCCAAATCCATGCTGCCACCCGTGCTGATCCTGCTCTTCGCCTGGGCACTGGCGGACCTGATCTCCGAGATGGGCACCGGGGAATATCTAGCTTCGGTAGTCGAGGCAGTCGCACTGCCCACCGTGTGGTTGATCCCGGTGTTATTTGTGGTGGCCGGGATTATGGCCTTTGCGACCGGGACGTCATGGGGTGCTTTTGGTATTTTGCTGCCCTTAGCAGGCGAAATGATGAACGCGGTGGAAGGTGGCGAAGCGTATTTGATTGCCAGCTTTGGTGCCGTCCTGGCTGGTGCCGTATGGGGTGACCACAGTTCACCAATTTCTGACACCACAATTCTGTCGAGTACCGGTGCGGCCTGCGCTGTTCCAACCCACGTCGCCACTCAATTGCCATACGCATTTGTTGGAGCACTCTCCGCACTGATTGGCTACGCTACCTACGCGCTGACACACAGCGGCGTTATCGGACTGGTGACGACGTTGGTGCTCGTGGTGGCCATTGCCGCGATGATCCGCAAAGTGCGCCCGCCGATTCCCGATCCCGAAACTCCGGTGGTCAGTCACAGCCAAGAGTGAGAGCCGAAGCAACTGATTCAACAGGGTCACCCTGCGCAACGGGATAGTCAGTGAAGCTGACAGCTCCGAGACTGGACGATCTTGTTTTGCTTCGATGTACACCAATGTTCACAAGGTACACTGATGTTCACAAGGTACACTAATATTCACAACGAGGGGCGATAATGTCGACACCATTGAATCCGTTTCGACCTACAGCCGGTGCTGAACCGCCCCAATTAGTAGGTCGGGCAGGGTTGTTAGATGAGTTTTCGTATGGCCTTCAAATTCGTGCTGGCGCCCCCGGCTTATTGACAATCTTTACCGGTGCTCGAGGGATAGGCAAGACCGTGATGCTCGGTGAGGCTGAAGATGAAGCGCGTCGCGCCGGTTGGGCAGTGATCTCTGAGACTGCCACGCGCGGATTTCTTGGCCGGCTAGGCCAAGCGATGCTCCCGTTCGTCGAAGAGCTGGGTGCTGGTCCACCTAAACGACGGATCACAGGGCTTGGGATCGCTGGGTTTTCAATAGACACTGAATTACCTCCGGAACAGCAGGTCGGTTGGCGCCAGTTGGGAGAAGAGCTTCTGCGATTATTGGATGTTCAAGGGACTGGACTGGCAATTACCTTGGATGAGATTCACGGTGCTGATCGGGATGAACTGGCTCAGTTGGCTGCCTCGGTTCAGCATTTTATCCGGGCTGGACTGCCGGTGGCTTTAGTGTTCGCTGGTCTACCGGCTGCTGTTTCGGACCTGCTTGACGAAGGCGTGGCGACGTTCCTACGTCGAGCCGACCGTATTGATCTCCACGCGACCGCTATTGATGAGGTCGAAGTTTCGTACTTAGAGGTCTTTGCAGCCCTACCTCACCGCATCGACCCAAGTTTGCTGCGCGTGGCAGCCGAGGCCACCGGTGGATACCCCTTTTTGATCCAACTTATTGGTTACCACCTCTGGCAGGTTGCCGAAACCGCTGCGGGAGCATTACAACCCGAGCAAGTGCATCTGGCTATCTCTGCAGCTCGCCGACGCAACACCCGCATGGTCATCGAAGCGGCACTGGCAGCAGCCACGCCAAAGGACATGGAGTTTCTCCGTGCCATGGCTGACGATGACGGTCCTTCCAGAACGGCTGACATTGGCCAGCGACTAGGCGACGCTCGCAATACTATAGGCAACTATCGTGCTCGCCTTATCGACGCTGGCCTGATCGAATCAGCAGGCCACGGCCTAGTCAACTTCGCCATCCCCGGTCTACGAAATCATCTGCGTACCTGACCAACCAGACTCGTATTTCGGCGAATACATTACGTCGTCCAATTGCACACACAGTCACAGAACTTCCAACTGTGGACGGTGTCTCAAAAAGACGATAGAGATAAAGGTGCTTGTGAGATCACACCTCGCCGATCAACGCTGAGTAACAGAGTAGGAAAATTGGCATGTCGCAGCAACCACCGCAGGGCCCACCCGAACCAGTCGCCCCACACCAGCAGCCGTGGGGACCACCTCGGCCAGGACCAAACCCATATGGCGGTCAAACCGGCCACGGGTCAACGGCTCCGTCGGTGTTCAAAACCATTCCGGCCCAAGTGTGGGCGCGAGCCTTGCTAATTGCCCTGGTATTCTTTGCCGGATCGCTCATCATGGCCGGCATCACCGCAGCATTGGGCGTCGGGGCAATCAATATGGCAGCGGACTTCACCCCTGAATTCGACGAATTCTTCCCCACCGGGGCCTCCTGGATCGTGTTGACCTTCCAACTGTTGGGCATGGGCTTGCTGTCACCGCTGTCCATTGGTTTCGACATCACCGACATGGGCATGAGCGGAGCATCGGGCACCATCTTTTTTGTACCCTGGCTCATCCCGGCCGCAGGGATTACCGCCGTCATTACAACGCAACGCTTCTTGGGTGGCAACCTGCGCGTGACATTTCTGGGGGTTCGCCTACTGCTCGCGGCCATTGCTGGCCTGAGCTTTGCAACGGTCGTGACCATCTTGACTGCGACAATCCGCTTCCGCGTGCACATCGACGAAAGCCTCATGCAAGGCAGCATGTGGGCGCATTCGGCGTCATTGGCCGGATTCTTGGTGGCCGCAGTACTGGTCGGCTGCACCACCTATCTCTTCTTATTGCCCCAACGGGGAGTGAATTTACAACGCACGATGACGGCGCTCGCAGCCGTTTTTGAACACGTCATGCTGATCGCGGCGGTGGCAGCCATCGCCTTGGTCATCACCCTGTTGGTCCAGGGTGAAACCGATGCCTTGCCCGCGGTGCTCTTCGCACTACCAAATGTGGCGCTCGCGGCGTTTTCGCTGGTGCACTGCATTCCGGTCACCGCGCGCTCCAATGAGGAGTTCATGGCAGGGGTCGAAACAGCATCCTTCACGCTATTCGACGCCCATCCAGCCGTCGTCGTCATTGGCATCTTCGTCATGGTGTTGACCCTTGGCGTCGTCGCTTTCCGGTGGAGCTTGCGCACCCGGTTCTACGCGCACGCCGCCTGGTCCTGGATCACGCTGCTGGCCGGCTACCTGGTGTTAGGCGTGCTGATCACCTTTGCCAACGGGGCCTATTTGAGCATGGCGATGTTCGGGGAAAGCCTGCGGGTAAGTATCACCCAAGCGGCCTGGGGTTTCTTATTGTGGCTGGTTATTGGGGGAGTGGTGCAAGTGCTTGCCAGCTACGTGATGCCCCAATTGGCGTATCGCATGCCACGCGGGTTACTGCGCGTGCTCGGAGCAGGGCTGGCATTGCCACCAGCAACGACAATCCCTCCGACGACGACTGCCACCGCGCCACCTCCCCCACCGCCCGGGCCGGCACCGGAGGACAGCGATGCCACCGAAGTGATCAGTGAGCAGCCCGGTACTGTCGAACACACCACGGTGCTGCCGGCGGTGCACACCGAACCGATTCAGGCCACCGCCTCCGAGCAGGCCTACCAGACCGTGGCTGACGACCCGGCAACGCAGGCCTTTGCGACTGGCCGGCAACACCCTGACGCCTGGCACGTTGAGTCACCGGCAGAGCCGCGCCGTATGCGCCGGGGCACCAAAGTGTTGCTGGTCTCGGGGTTGAGCCTTGTGGTTTTGGCCGGGCTCGCCTGGGCGGCGCACAGCGTCTTGGCGCGCACCATGTTTGGGCCGCAGCACACCGCTGAAGCATATTTACAAGCCGTGGTGGATGGTCGCGCCGAGGACGCGTTGGCCCAGATGGGCCCGAATGTGACCGATGAACTCCGCGCCTTAGCAACCGATGAGATCTACCAGAGTGCAACCAACCGTCCGGATCGCTTTGAACTCGGCGACGTGACGCGAGACGGCTCCAGGGCTACCGTTGAAGCCACACTGTACCAGTCGGGTAAGGCCTATCCGCTGGAACTTGGGCTGACGACGTCGGGCACCCAGGCGGCGGTATTTTCTGACTGGGCATTAGAAACCGGGGACGTCGCGGGCCGGGCCGCCTATGTATCTGGGCCATCGACGCTGACCGTCAACGAGGTTGAAGCCGAGATCGCCCCCACCGGGCAGGCCACCGAGCAAGACGTTGACGCCGAGACCTATGATCCGGCCGGTATCGCAAATATTGCGGCCGAGTCCGGGCAGGTGCTGTTGCCGGGAACCTACCTGTTCTCCGCACCGGAAGGTAGCAAATACCTGTCCCACGGGGAAGACCTGGAACTAACGATCACCCCCGGCGAGGTGTCTGAAACCCCGATCGAATTTAGCCAAAGCTACACGGAGACCTTTGAAACCGATGTGATTGCAGCGGTGGAAAACCGGTTGGAATCCTGCCTGGCCGACCGCACCATTCGGGTGGACGAATGTGAGGCAGCCAGTTGGGAGGATACCTCCTGGACAGCCATGAAAGACATGGTCCGAACCTGGGAAGTCCAACCCGAAATTGAGGTGCTGCCCTCCGACGCTGACACATCCTTTGGCGGCACAACCGACCTGACACAATATTCTGGGCCCGTTGTGGCACGCGTGACCGAGGGCAGTATACATCTGAGCTATCAGGTTCGTGATGATGAAGATCAAGATTGGATGGACCGCGAACGCGTCTACTCCCCGTTTCAGGTCGGGTTCTTTGAGCCCATGGAATTTCCGGTGACCTTGGACGGCGATGAGATCGTGATCGACTACTCGCCGCTGGATCAATACAACCCGGACTGGCTCAGCCCCGAGTTCCGGGACTAACTCCCGGGCAAATAATGCAGATGCCCACGCCAGCGTCGTCAGCAGGACAGCGGTGATGTTGCTCGGCATCGGTTCTGCATCCAGCGGGTGGTGCCAGTCATGATCAGCGAGTCGAATCCAGCCGGAGCACTGTATCGCGGGCCATGATTTGATAGTCGCGGGCGCTGGTGCCATTGTGTTTGGTAAAAGCACGGCTGAACGCACTGACGTTTGCGTAGCCTAGTGCGCATGAAATCCACTTGACCTGCCGTCCTTCATCAAGCCAGTCGATGGCTCGATGCATGCGTAATGCTTGACGCCAGGTGCCAAAAGTCATGCCAGCCTGATGGTTGAATGAGCGTTCGAGACTTCGTGTGCTGATCCCAAAACGCTGCGCCCAATCATCCAGCGTGGCGAAGTGTCCAGGATTCTTATATAGCGCCAACTGCACATGTTGAATTCGTTGGGCATGGGAGTCTTCGGTCTCGAAGAACAGGTCGATTGCGGTGGGCTGCAGGGATAGAGGCATACCGGTAGGCTCGCGGTCGTTGGGTTTTAGTGCAGTGACCCATCCGATGCCTTGGAAAATCGTTTCGGCTCGAATCTTCGTTGGTATGTGGAGTAATTGCAGCGTGGAAAATGTCTGCTGACTTGCGGTGAGATTCAGTGGTACAGGGATAATAATGCTGCCAC
>NZ_DYXC01000105.1 GCF_020742345.1 Enteractinococcus helveticum
ACCTCGTTGACCGACGTGGACAGCCTGGACGAGGCGACCGGCTGGTTGACCGAATTCCACGCCTGGTATCAGCAGCACCAGGACTTTCTGAAGCACCGCAGCTATGTGGCCACTACTCGGCCAGAGCAGCGCCCCAAACGCCTGCAGGCCGGGCAGAAATCCTGGTTCACCCATCAACGCACCCGATCCGCGTACTTCGCCCTGAAACGCTTAGTCACCCAGGATCAGCTGTTCATCTGGCTCACCGAACGCAACACCCCTGACGAGCCCCTACCCCGGGCCACGAGCCGGTTAGAAGGCGGCCACAATCAGCCGATCAAAGAGCTGCTAAGGCACCACCGTGGCATGTCTGAATCACATGCCACGGTGGCTATCAGCTGGCTGCTGTACTTGCGCACGGAAAACGCCCAGCAGCCATGGAAACTTGTCACACCAGACCACTGGGCAACCACCCAGAAACCCCGGATCGTCTCCACCACCAACGATACCGGCACCCCAGCGCTGTTCGATACCAACTTCAGCTGGGAAGACGGCAACGGCATCCAACACGGCTGGGCCGGCAGAAGTAACTAACCCACCAACCACAACAGCCCGGAAACCACGATCACAAGACTGGTTTCCGGGTTGTTTTAACACCCAAAATCAGGAATCTATACACATATTTTGGGCCTTACCCCGGTATCAGACATAGGATTCAGTATGTAAAAAAACAAGGCCCCGGCGACATGGTCGAGACCAGCGGTCCACACGGGGCTTACAGCTCACACTCTACGGGAGAACTTATCGACCCGCAAACATCATTCAAGTTCAATGCGACCCTGCACAGGTCGGAGCCTGAGCCTCAACGATTAGCCCTTTAATATCGCATATACCAGCGGTTATGTTGCTGCGAAGAGTAGGCGTACTTGTGGCGTCTAGTGGATGTGTGTCATCCACTTCACAGTGCTACGCAACTTCGATAATGTGATCTATAACACTCTCATAGGGGTATTCGCCCTCGTGCCCTGTCCACTCCGCCAAGCGAAGGACCATCATGTCAAGTGTTGTTCACGGTTATCCATCCACTATGCAAGACGATTACCAACTCACGATGGGTCGGCTCATCCGCCAGGCGGTGCGTTCGTTTGGCGACACCGAGATTGTCCACCGCAACTCGCACGGCACATGGGGCCGCACCACGTATCAAGAAAACTTCAACCGCATCGAGCGCGCTGCCGCTGCCTTCGATAAGTTGGGTGTTGGCCTGGGCGACCGGGTCGGGGTGATGGACTGGAACTCGCTGCGCCACTACGAGCTGTACTGGGCAATCCCAGCCATCGGGGCGGTGTTCACCCAGTTGAATCTGCGCCTGGCCCCCGAAGACCTCCTGTACGTGATCAACGATTCCCAGGCGTCGGTCATCGTTGTCGACGAGACGTTGGTGCCCGCCATCCAACCGCTGGCCGAGCGCACCAAGGGTGTGAAAACCTGGGTCATCTTATCTGACGGGCACATCGAGCACGACCTGCCCAACGCCGTCTACTATGAAGAGCTCATCGCTGAGACCGAACCGCTGGCGGCCTGGCCCAATATTTCTGAAACCTCGGCGTTTGCTGCCGGGTACACGACCGGAACCACCGGGCGGCCCAAAGGCGTGTTCTACTCGCACCGCTCGCAGTATCTGCACTCGTATAACACGGTCAAGGATCTGACCGTCAGTGTCGAAGACGTCGTCATGCCGATCACCCCGATGTTCCACGTGCTGAGTTGGGGCATGGTGCAGGTGGCGGTCATGGTCGGTGCCAAACTCGTGTTACCGGGCATGTTCTCCGCCGAAACCCTGGGCGACATTACCGACGCACTCACCGACGAAGGCGTGACCGTGACCAACGGTGTGCCGGCCATCTTCACCCCGATGTTTGAGGTGCTGAAATCTAAGGGCGTCAAAGATCTGACCGGGCTGCGCATGCTGTGCGGCGGCAGTGAGCCGCCCATCTCGATGATCAACGCGTACCGAGACACCTTCAACGCCGAAGTCGTGCACGGCTGGGGTGCCAGTGAAACCTCGCCGATTGTCACGGTCAACCGCATGCGCCCAACACTGCGTGCGCGTATGACGGAGGAAGACATCAGATCCTACGGGTCTAAACAGGGCAGCTTCCCGGTCAATGTCGACTACAAAATTGTTGACGGCGTCGGCAACGAAGTACCCGCCGACGGCGAGACCGCCGGAGAGATACTGCTCAAAGGGCCGTGGATCACCGCAAGCTATCACGGCATGCCACCCGAGGAGCTCGACGACCGGTTTGCCGAGGGCTACTGGCGTTCCGGAGATGTGGCCACCATTGATGAAAACGGGTTTATCAAAATCACCGACCGACTCAAAGACGTCATCAAATCCGGTGGCGAATGGATCTCCTCCATCGACATGGAAAACCTGATGGTTGCTCACCCGAAGGTTGCCCAGGCGGCGGTCGTTGGCCTGGAGCATCCCAAATGGGATGAACGTCCCTTCATGCTGTTGGTACTCAAGGACGGCGAGGACATCACGCGCGAAGAAATTGATGAACACCTGCTGCAACGCTTTGCTACATGGCAGCTACCCGAAGAATTCAAAGTCGTTGAGGAGCTCCCCGCGACGTCGGTCGGCAAGATCGACAAGAAAGTGATTCGGCACGACTACCAGGATCTCTATAAATAAACTATTGCAGCAAGCCGATGTTTTGCCGCGGACCCGATGGCCCAAAGTTGGCAACAAAAACGCCCCCGTTGCGATGCTTCAGGTGTGGCCTGGTATTTGTACGAGAGTGCTTTCTATATGGGGTCAGTCTACCGACACTGGTAGCCGTCCACGTAGTCCTCTAGCAAGAAATCAATTCCACGAATCTGATCTAAAACAAGATACTGCGCCATGTTTAAGGATCGCGTGTACTGGCCGTCGAGTAACTCTTCGTAGCTCATTCCGGCGTCATGGAGGAGTTTTTCACGGCGCGCTTTGAGTTGATCGACAGAAAGAAATTCGATGTGGGCTCCCGCCATATTGCTATCTCCTACTGAACAGGGGTTAGCAGATTATAACCAGAAATCTCCGCGAATCTCAGATGACCTTGTCTGCTGTACGACGCCGGTCGGCAAAGATCGACAAGAAAATCATCCGTAGCCAATACCAGGATCTCTATACCTGAGTACTGTCATCTCTGCCGCCACACCATCACGCCATCGTCGGCTGTATCTACGACATCTTCAAAACCCTCTTTGCGGTACAGTTCGCGTACCGGGTTGTCGGGATCAACAGCAAGACTCAGCCCTGGAAGATCCCGCCTCCTGGCCATACGCTGAGTCGCCCTCAAGAGTGCTCCGCCGACTCCTCGTCCACGAAACGTAGTTTCAACCCACAAGCTGACTTCGGGGATTTCAGACTCGGCAAAACCCCAGCTGCGGCGTCCGTGCGGCAGAAAAAGTACCCAGGCAAGACCCACTGGAGTATCCTTATCCAATGCAATAAAGCCGAAGTCGCCGCGTCTTGGAATGAATTCGGTATAGCGCACCATTTCGGGGGAAGCCAGCACATCGTGGGAAGTGAAACGTTCGACATCCCAATTAAAATTATCGACGGCGGCGCGTATCAGCACATCATGTTCTTCGGGCTGCAGCGCCCTGATAGTTATTGACACCATATTCTGATCGTAGCCCTCTTGGTACGAAACCGTAACGATCTTGGTGACCTTGTAACCTTGGTGGCCATGGTCACCCGGGTGCTGGTTATACCGTGAAGTCGACGGCGACCCGATCTGTAACCATACCTTTGATCATGTCGACGACGGGCAAATGCTCCGGGTGGACAGCGTAGGCGGCCAGACCATCGGCGTCGTCGAAATCTGCGATCAAGGTCAGATCGAAATTGACGCCATCGTGGAGTTCATTGCGGTAGACATTGAGTTCACGGATTTCGGGGATCCGGTCGCGCAGGGCTTCTAACTCTTGGGCAATTTTTGCTGCCTGCCCATTGCGTGCGGCGAAGGTTTCCCCGTTGAGTTTCCAACTAACAATGTGGCGAAGCGTCATGGCGTGATCCTTTTGAGTGCGAGCTTTTGTGTTTATCGTACCGGTCAGGACCATGCGTGAGTAGGTTTAGCTAGTACCCGGATCCGCATCAAGCAGCCCCGCCACGACGAACCGTGCTGGTAACTATCTGGTGTTCATGGGCGTGGGCTCCCAGCCGGTCACCGTGGACTGGGGCGGTTGGGCTTACGGTGCAGTGACGTCGGAGATCATGGCTTCCAGGGTGCGGATCAGCACAACCAGCCAGGCGAAGATAATCCCCGCGAACGCCAACTCCAAGGCGGTCAGGTTATAGTAACCAAGTGGATTCCACAGGGCCAGCGCTAAGACGGCCAATCCCAACATCAGGTAGCTGCTGACGTATATTGCGGCGGGTGCCCCGGGCAACCAGATTGGGACGGTAAGCAGCATGAGCCCAAAGGTCACGGCGAGCACTTGGACGAAGCCGGTGTGAATAGGGTCGCTAATGTTGATGGGCACCCAGGACAGTCCGATCAGACAAATACCCATGATGATCATACCGATTTTCAATACTTCCACGAATGCGCGGCGTTTGCCCTGCCGGTGGCGGTAGGCAGCCCAGGCGGATAAGTCCTGACTAATAAAATTCGCCAGTGTGGTGAGCACGATGCCCGATACGGTGAGCGTGGTGTTGAACGTCCAAAACGATAGGATCCCGGCTTGGCCGGTGCCCAGTTCCGAGAAGAATTGGTGCCACCAGTATGGGTTTTCGGCCAGCAGCATTGACGCCAGCACGCCCGCAGCCATGAAGATGGCCAGTAGGGTAGAAATGGATGACGACGATGCCCGGGAAGCGGAGATGAACCCAAAATACGACGTCGCCGCGCAGACCAAACACAGCATGACGGTGGCGGCAATCGCATCGACCACAAGCCCTTGAAAGGCTCGTTGGAACAATTGGAACATGCTCAGCACGGCCATGGTGGCGATGGCACCGTGGATGATGATCAGGCCCAGCAAGTCGATGACCCACCATCCCCAGAACCTGCGGCGCATCCAACCCAGCGTCCCGACGTGTGATCCTGCAGCGATGATCAACCCGATCAGTGCTGAAACTCCAGCAGCGATGCCCGTGGCCCAGCCGGCCACGGTGCCCACCGAATACCCGCCAGATAGTGGGGTGAGCCGGCCAGCAAAGGCGATCACACCGACCAGAACGGCCGCTGCGGTGAAACCAATGGCCACCCAAATAGCTCGGGAAGCGGTTTGGGCTGCGGATTTCCGCGCGCCATTGGGTGACACCACACGATTGTCAGGTTCCGGCACTACCTCTTCCACATCATCATTCTAAAGGCGTTCAGTACAGCTGGGTCCGGGCATTGGGCGAGTGTTTAGCCGCGGCGGATATGGGGTGCGATGCGGCGAATCGTGGCGGCCAAGGATAACGCCGTGGTGCCCGAGGTAGCCGGGTTGATCGGACTGGGCGATGACACAAACTCAAATTTGAAACGCCCGGCGGGGCCGGAGGCCTCGATGACGTGGGCGGATTCGGGGTGCAACGGATCGGCCACCAACTGGACTTTGACACGCTGCAGCGAATCGGCCAGGGGTTTTGACCCACGAGTAGCATAGGCTAGCGCGACCGCCACGTTGACGTTGCCCGGGAATTTGTTGATCGCCTCGGTTGGGTTGCCGGAAAACAGCACTTCGGGTTGCGTGAGTTCTTCCAGCCGGGTGGCTTGAGCCTCCGACATCCAGGGTTGAATGAGTCCCAGGGGATCTTTCGACGTCGTAATGGACACCTCATCCAGGTGATCGGCTACCGCCTCGAGCACATCGAAGCCACCGATCGCCCCGTTGGTCACGTGTAGATGGGGCGTCATCAGTGCATCGGCGATTGCCGGGTCGGCCAGCGCACCAACCGAGGTCAGCACGAAAGGCTTGTGTACTCGCGGCAAGAAGCGCTTGGCCGCGGCAACCCCGGCGGCTTCCACCACCAGATCGGCTGCGGCAACGGCGTCATCGAAGCCGTCGTCGGTGATCAAATGCGCACCCAGGGTGCCGCGCTCGCGGTGTGCGGCCAGATCTCGGACCATGGCGGTGAACTCGTAATCCAGCAGGCGAACGATGTGACGTCCAATGGAACCAAACCCCAGCAGCAAAATCTTCATGGCATCAACTGTAATGAATCTGCCGGCCGCGGGAAGTCTCAGGCACGTCACCGGTGGCCCAAATGCGTCAGCTGATTGATCCTACCGAAGATTTGCACGGCGTTTACTTTCGTGTGACCACAAGTTAGATCGTCCCCATATCGTGAACTCTGGTCGTCAAAAACTCCGGACGACGTCGAGCAGGATGTGCTCGGAGAAATCTCTCATCACGAATGGAAGAATTCTAGATGTCGAAGAAAATCCTTCAGCGCACTGGAACCGGGATCCTTTCCTTGGCAGTGCTCGCCGGGGCAGCGATCGCCCCGGCGCATGCAGATACCACCTCGAACGCGCCTGATAATGTGATCGTCATGATTGGCGATGGCATGGGCTACAACCACGTTGTCAATACCAACCTCTATGAGACCGGCCAGTCCAAGTACATTACTGCCGGTGAACCAGGTGCTGTGACACAGCAGGATGGCGAAGCCGTCCAAGTGTATGAAGACTTCAACCTGTTGGCTATGGAAACCACTTCGCTGACCAGCCTTGCCAACGGCGCAAAATATGATTCGTCCGCAGCCTGGGGTGACTTCAACTGGGCCAAAAACTCCCCAACCGACTCCGCTGCCGCCGGGACCGCCATGGCCACCGGTACGAAGGTGACCAACGGTGCCCTCAACACCGACCCGGACGGCAACGTCCTGAAAACCATGTCCGAACTGGCACATGAAACCGGCCGTTCCGCCGGCGTCGTCGCATCGGTGCAGTATAACCACGCCACACCAGCCTCGTATGCGGTTGCCAACCCGGACCGTAACGCATACCTGGAAATCGGTGACTCGATGGTCAACGCCGAATACCTCGACGTCGTCATGGGTGCCGGCCACCCACTATATGACGATTCAGGTGAGCAACGGGACGCGAAATACGACTACATTAGCGAAGATACATTCAACGCAGTCTCAAACGGCCAAACCGACTGGGACTACATCGAAACCAAATCAGACTTTGAAGCCCTGGCCAATGGTTCGGCAAGCTCTGACAAAATCTTTGGTCTCGCCCAGGTTGCGACCACTCTGCAGCAGAACCGCCCCGGTGACTCCGAAGGTACCCTGCCCGGTGAGGTACCGTTTAACGACAACGTGCCAGATCTGGCCACCATGTCCGAAGGTGCCCTCAACGTACTGGGCACGAACAACGACGGCTTCCACCTGATGATCGAAGGCGGCGCCATCGATTGGACCGGCCACGCCAACCAGACCACCCGCAATATTGAAGAAACCCAAGACTTCAACAAGGCCGTTGAAAGCGTTGTTGACTGGGTGGAGACCAACTCCTCGTGGGATGAAACCTTGCTCGTGGTCACCGCTGACCACGAAACCGGTTACCTTGGTGGTGCTGGGGATGATCCGAACTTCACCGAAATGACCGGAACCGCCGGGGAACTGCCAACGGTGGGGTGGTCATCGGGTAATCACACCAACCACTTGGTGCCTTACTTCTTCAAGGGTGCCGGTTCGGACGCGATCCTGAACTCGACCGTTGGTACC
The DNA here is from genome assembly GCF_020742345.1 of Enteractinococcus helveticum. GTDB lineage: Bacteria > Actinomycetota > Actinomycetes > Actinomycetales > Micrococcaceae > Yaniella > Yaniella helvetica_A. Next base: position 7,706 of record NZ_DYXC01000105.1, read on the forward strand.
GATGAGGTCCGCGGCAACTACATTGACAACACCACCGTGGCCAACCTGTTCAAAGAACAGTTCTGGACCGAAAAATCCGACACCGAAGAACCTGCCGAAGGCGATATTCCAGTGCAAGCTGAGATCGAAGGCCTCGGCCAAGACGGCGGCGACAACCAGGAACCAGGCTCCCTGGTGCTGTCCGTGTCAGAAGGTACGGCAACCCTGGGTAACCAGCGCAATGCCGGCGACCGCCTGCGTATGACCGGTGACATGCCATCGGTCACCGTAACCGATACCCGTGCCCAGGCCAATGGTTGGTCGGTGGCCGGTCAGTCCTCGGATCTGACCACTGGCAAAGAGAAAGTGACCGCTGATCACCTCGGCTGGTCGCCACACGTCGTGGACGAAGACCACAACTCCATTCCAGGCTCAGCCGTTCGCGGCACCATGGCCGGTGGCGAGGGTCTAGCAGTGCCACAAACCCTGGGCCAGGCCAACGCCGACAACCGTGTGGGCTCAACCGAACTGGCAGCCGGATTGAACCTGGAAGTGCCTGTCGATACCGAAGCCGGTACCTACCAGGGTGCCCTGTCGGTCTCCCTCTTCCCGGTTGACTAACACCTCCCCACGGATCACCAACCACGCACACCCAGTGCTGTGTAAACCATGACGTCGGCACCTACCGGCCCCGTGTTGCGGGTCGGTGGGGCCGGCGTCATCGGTGTTTTCATTGCACATCTGCACGAAAGACCACACTCAATGTCTAGCTCATCATCGCTGCCCGTTTACCGCACCGTCCTTACCTTGCTGGTGCTCTTGTTATCCACGGTGTTTCCGGCGTCTGTTGCCACAGCCGACACCCAGGACGCCCCCACCACTATTTGGTCGCTCAGCCCCGCTGCCACTGACGAACAGGATGAGCGCGTGTCCTTCCGCTTCACGGTGGCACCCGGTGACAGTGTGGAAGACGCGGTGGAATTGACAAACTTCTCCGACCAGGAAGTCACCTTCCAACTCCAAGCCGCCGACGGGATTGTCTCTGAGTCCGGGACCTTCGATATTCTGCGCCCCGATATGGAAAACGAGGCCGCCGGTAACTGGATCGAACTCGACCAAGAACAGGTCACCGTGCCCGCAGATGATTCCGTGACCATACCATTTACCCTGACCGTGCCCGAAAATGCCACGCCAGGCGACCAGCCCGCCGGTATCGCCGCGGCGGTCTCTACCAGTGATGACGACGACGTCGCCATGGTTCACCGGGTTGGTACCCGCATTCACTTACGTGTTGACGGCGACATCATGCCGGTCTTGACCGTCGACAACCTTGAGGTTGACTACCAACAAAACTGGAACCCCTTTGCCCCCGGCACCGCAACCGCAACATGGACGGTCCGCAATGACGGCAACGTACGGTTGGGTGCTGAACAACTGCTGCGTTCATCTGGGGCATTTGGTATCGCAACCGCCGAAGAGCCCGGCCAACCGATCTATGAAGTGCTGCCCGGTGGTCAAACAACCGTGCGGGTTGAACAACGCGTGCTGCCGTTATTTGCATTGTGGTCCACCGTTGAACTGGCCCCGCAAATCGTCGGTGACGACGAAGTCGACGCCGCACTGAGCAACGCCACCGGCCAAGTGGTCACACCAGCCATCCCGATCCCACAACTACTGATTGTTGCGATCATTGCTGGTGCGATCTGGTATGTTGTGACCCGCAAGAAGCGCGCCAAAAAGAAATTTGCTGCCGCCGTCGCTGCTGCCGCCAAACAGCAGCAGGCCGAGTCGGCCAAGGAACCCGACCAACTGCAAGACGCATAACCGGCACGTAGTGTGCGTGACGCTGCAAGCCAGTCGCACGCAACACGATCAGTGCTGCCGACTGGAACCCCGCTCCGGTGGCTGCCAGGCAGCTAAAACATCGTGTACCACCCGGCCGGGCTGCTGCGCTTCCATGATTGCTCGAACCAACGCCACCCCCGCAATGCCGGTACCGGAGAGCTGTCCAACATCTTGGGGCCTGACATCCCCAATGGCAACCACCGGCAACCGGGTGGCTGCCACAACTTGTGAGTAGCCGGCCAACCCCAGTGGCTCACGCCCCGAATCTTTGGTGGGCGTGGGCCGAAAAGGTCCAACTCCTAGGTAATCGACAATGTTGTGGTGCTGATCTGCTTCACGAACCTGATCTATGGTCCCGGCCGACAACCCAATGATTGCCCCGCCGCCTAAGAGTGCGCGAGCATCGGTGACCGGTAGGTCTTCTTGACCAAGGTGCACCCCGTGCACCGCGGCACCCCGCTGCCGGGCCGCCAATGCGATGTCGACACGATCATTGACCACCACCCGGGTCTCAGGACCAGCGGTAGCCACCGCCTCGGCGACCGCCACGGTCAACTCGAGCAACTCGGCTGCGGAAGTATCTTTGGCCCGGACCTGAACCATCCCGGCGCCAGCCCGAGCTGCCTGGGCCGCAGCATCGACTGTGCTTCGGCCGGTACCGGAAGTCACCAGATAGCACCGTAAATCTGTATTCATTGTCCAACCTCATCTAACGCATCGAGTAAATGTACACGAAAGGAACCCGGACCCGTTGCCCGCTGGGCTGCGATCTCGCCAGCCACCGTGAGCCACGTGGTCGCGGCCAGTGCAGCCATGAACCGGTCTTGACTCACCGCAGCACACGCCGCAGTCAGTGCACCAAGTAAACAACCGGTACCGGTCACCCGGGTGAGGACCCGGGTGCCACGGTGCACACGACCCTGCTGGGTCCCGGCAACAATCAAATCCACCTCACCCGATACCGCAACGGCACCACCGGTGCGCTCGGCAATCTCAACGGCAGCATCCTGGGCCATATCTGGGGTCGCGCGTGAATCAGCACCCCGTCCGCCCGGCCCAGCATGCACCAGAGCCAATATTTCTGAAGCATTACCGCGCACCACCGTGGGACCAGACGCCAACAGGGTACGCGCCAACGGCGTACGAACCGGAGCCGTACCAATCGCCGTGGGATCAAGGACCCACGGGTGCCCGGCAGCTATCGCAGCCTCCACGGTTGCCGAAATACCCGCCATCGCATCGGTGCTCAGCGTCCCCAGATTCACCAATAACGCATCGGCGACGGTCGTGAGCACGGGTGCCTCATGCACAGTCTCGGTCATCATGGGGCGCGCACCGGCGGCAAGCAGTCCATCGGCCACAATACCCATCGACACGGTCGCGGTGATGCAATGGACCACCGGCTGCTGGGCACGCACAGCACCAAGAACGCTCGCGACGCGCTGCACGTCAACATCGCAGCTCATGACAGCACCCCCTTGTGCTGACCGGCTGCAAATTTCGCGGCGACGACGTCCAACTCCTGATCGATCTCTCGCGGCGCTAATCGCGGACCGAGCAGGGCACCAAGAACCACCAGGCCACCACCCAAGGCAACCATGGCCATCACCGAACCGTGCCGTCCCAGAACCGGTTCAATCAACGGCAAATAGAACGGATATAACGCCGGAAGCACCAGGGATAAGCTATACCCCATGCCATACCCGGTGGACCGCACCTCGGTGGGGAACCGCTCAGAAAGATACGCTGATACAGGACCGTAGGCGGCGACTGTGATCACCTGCAGCACAGCAGTGCACAGGATAGCTTGACCCAATGACGACGACGTAATAGCCAGCCGCCATATTATCGGAGCCACCAGCATGGCGCCCAGCCCCCACATCACGAACAGCCTTCGCCGCCCGAGGTAGGTTGACAGATGCCCCGCCACCGCCATGACCAGTGCCTGGGCGATCGTGGCAATACCAATGGTCACAGAGACCCTCGTATCCGACAGGCCGGTATCGGTTGCCAACCGCGCGGTTAACAGCAGCACGGTGCTGTTGGTTAGCAACCACAACCCGGTCATGAGCAGAAACACCTGCCAGAACGCCGGGGCCCACGAACCCACCAGCATGTCACGCAGCCGTGCCCGGGGTTTTGCCGGTTGTTCCAGTTCCCGTTGGACTTTGCGGTCAAATATTGGGGCGTCTGTGACCTGCCGACCATAATAGATCAGTAAACCGACTGATAATAGTGCACCGATAACAAACAGGATCCGCCAACCCCACACGGCATAAGCATCTGGGCCGAGCACCATCAGCAGTAGTGCCACGGCCAGCGCGATGCTGGCTTGCGCCCAGGGTGCCATTGAGAGGATCAGCCCGCTCATGAGTCCGCGACGGCGCGGAGTAGACCACTCCATGGCCAGTGGAATAGCCGCCGAGTATTGGCCGGCCACGAAGATCCCACCGAGGAACCGCAGCGTGAGCATACTTATGATGGTCCCAGTTCCTAACACCTCATAGGTGGGTAGCAAAGCGATGGCCAGCGCGCACGCAGCCGTGCCGCCAATGGCAATGCGGGTGGTCCGAGTCCGGCCAAACCGGTCAGAGAGTCGACCAAAAATGAGACCGCCCAGGGGACGACCAAATAACATGGCCACGACCACCAACGCTGCGGTTGATGCTGCGGTGGTGGGACCCGCCAGGGCAAACATTGCCGGAGCCAGGGCGGTTAATGGCAAAAACACATGAATATTGTCAATCCAGTTGCCGACCACCCCGGCTCGTAACGCGGCCTGACCCGCAGGAGGCAGATCGCTGAGCCTGGTCGACGATGCTGAAGTCGCGGTAGGAAGTTGTGTCATCGAAACTGTTCCTTTGTCAGAGCTCGTTACGGCGTCTCAGATACTTTTTTGGCACCTGCCGGTGGTGTGGCAGCAAGGCTGCGTCGTGACCGGTAGGAATGATCTACCGGCCCGTGCCCAGAACCGACATTGAGAGCCTCACCGTATTTGATCGCTTCGTGGAGCCATTCCGTCGCCCAGGACAGTGCCGTGGCCGGTTCATCACCGGCCCCAAGCCGGGTGGCAAGTGCTGAAGACAGTGAACAACCGGTGCCGTGTGTGCTGGTACTGTCAAGTCGGGTTGCATTAGCTGCAGTGCGAACACCCTCGGGGCCAACCCACGTATTGGTGGCCCACCGGGAAGTTAGATGCCCGGTTTTGACGATGACCGAAACCCCGGTCGCAGCAGCCCAGTCGGATGCTTGGGCAATAGCCTCAGCTTCGTTCGCGGCCGGTTCTGAACCGGTCAGGACAGCCAGTTCACTGATATTTGGGGTCACGAGCGTGGCTCGTGTGCAGAACTCAACCATGGCCTGTTCTGCACGACGATCGACCAGTCGGTCCCCGCTGGTTGCTACCATGACCGGGTCAACCACCAAGACCTGTGGCGGGTGGTCGTCAAGCCAGGTAGCCACCGTTTCGATGATCTCGGCGGTGCCCAGCATGCCGGTTTTGATTGCATCAATGGTGACGTCGTCGCTTACCGCCTGGAGTTGTTCGCTAAGAAATGCGGTGGGCGGGGTGTGGATAGCACGCACCCCGTGCGTATTCTGCGCCACCAGAGAGGTGACCACAGCCATACCGTAGCCCCCGGCTGCGGTGATGGATTTCAGGTCTGCGGCGGTGCCGGCACCGCCTGAAGGATCCGTTCCTGCGATGGCTAAGACGCGAGGAACAATATCAACGTTCAGTGAAGTCACTAAGGACATCCCTTCGCTAGTACGAGCTAGATCAGGTTCCACGGGTTTGTCTCAGCGCCCTGTAACAGCGCACCCCGTGCCTGTAAGTCAGGTGAAATATGGTGGTCAAGATGGTGTGGAGCCAGACAGGTTCACGCGCTAGGCCGCTCCAGTCCTAAATGGTCTCGTAGGGTGGAACCCGCGTATTGGGTGCGGTATAAACCACGACGCTGCAAGATGGGGATCACCCGGTCGATGAACTCTTCTATCGCACTGGGTAATAACGGCGGCATGAGGTTGAAACCATCGGCGGCACCGGAGGTGAACCAGCGTTCGATGGCATCAGCCACCTGCTCGGGAGTCCCCACCATGGTGCAGTGTCCTCCGCCGGCTGCGAGCCTGCCCAAAAGTTGGCGCACCGTGGGGCGCTCCACCTCGATGATGCGCAGGATCGTGGTATATCTACCCTGCGGGCCGGTGAATTCACCGGCCGGTGGCAGGTCGGGTACCGGCGCATCCAGCTCCCAGTCACTGCAGTCTTGTCCAATAAACGTGGACAACTGGGCTAGAGCTTGCTCGGTGGGCAGTAGCTGATCGATGTCGGCCTGCTTCGCCCGGGCCTCGGCCTCGGTGGAACCCACGTAGGTGACCAAACCCGGCATGATGGCGACTGTTGCCGGGTTCCTCCCTTGGGTGGCGATACGGCTTTTCAGGTCTGCATAGTATTCTTGACCGCTGGCCAGTTCATAAGCCACCGCGTAGATTCCCTCGGCATAACGGGCTGCCAGTTGCCGGCCCGCCTCCGACGCGCCGGCCTGAAATAACACTGGGCGACCCTGGGGGCCACGCGAAATATTTAAGGGTCCAGCTACCTGAAAATGCTTGCCAACATGATGCACCGGGTGAAGTTTGGTGGGATCAGCGAACACCCCATTGCTGTCAGCTTGTATCGCATCATCAGCCCACGAATCCCACAGGGCCGAGACGACATCAATAAATTCCGCGGCCCGTGCATAACGCTCGTCACTGGGTGGCATTGCGGTCATCGAATGATTATGCGCCTCGGCGTCGAACATGGAGGTCACCACGTTCCAACCAATCCGCCCGCGGCTAATGTGGTCCAGCGAGGCGAGCATCCTTGCCACGTGGAAAGGGGAGTGGAATGTGGTGGACACGGTAGAAATGAGCCCAATACGACTGGTGTTGCGAGCCATGGCGGCCAGCGTGGTGAACGGTTCTAAATTCCACAGTGGACCTGCAGATGGGTCTCCCACGGCTTGTCCATCCGCAAAGAATATGGCGTCGAACAGACCGGCTTCGGCTGTTTGAGCCAAGCGCTCATAGTAGGTGATGTCGGTCAACTGTTCGACCTGGGATGCTGGATGTCGCCAGGCCGCCTGGTGGTGTCCACAACCGTGGAGAAAGAGATTGAAATGCAGTTGTCGCACAGCAGCGTCGTCCTAGTTCATCACAAGGCCGCCGTCGACGACCAGATTCTGTCCGGTGACAGCCCTGGCCCACGGGGAAGCAAAGAGCATGATGGCGTCGGCGAATTCTTCCGGAGTGGTTGTCCGCCGCAATGGGGTCGTCGATGCGATGAGATCAAAGACGTCATCAGGGGTTGCAGCGCTGGCATCGGTAGTCCGCAGCAGACCACCTGAGACCATATTGACCGTAATGTCGTGTGGCCCAAGATCAGCCGCCAGGGTACGAGTCAGCGACAACAGGGCCGCCTTAGCTGCCGTGTAGTCGTGGTAGGGCACCACTGGGTTCTGGAACAGGTTCGTCCCAATGTTGATGATGCGCCCAAATGCTTGGTCGCGCATCCCTGGAAGTGCCGCCTGGACAGTATTTAATGCGCCCCGCACACTGCCAGCAAGTTGGGTGTCAAAATGTTCCCAACGAATATCAGCAGGACCGGGGCGGGCGTCCCCGTTGAACGAAAAGTCCACCAGGGCGTTATTGATCACCGTGGTGATGGGTGCGTCGAAGTGGGTTTGTGCGGTGTCAAACATTGCCGCGACCTGGGCCGGGTCGGTGACGTCGGCTTGCACAGCAAGAGCACGGTCTGGGCCATGGGTTGCGGCGAGTTGCTCAGCCGACTGCTGGCTCTGGTGGTAGTTAATTACGACCCGGGCTCCTTGCTTTGAGAACGCTTGGACGATGCGTTCGCCCAATCCGCGGGCGCCCCCGGTGACCAGGACGAGTTGTTCTGACAGTTGCATGTGGTCTCACTTTCGTGGCTGCTCAAAGGCAGCATGGTAGGAAAAGCACGTCGCAGATGGCTTCGCTGCGGACGCGTTGAGCACGCTCAGTGCACGATGGAGGGTGATTGGTCCCGGATTATTTGGTCCATGCATGGCTCGGCAGAGCCGCCTGGGATTATCTGGCTGGAAGAAGTTGGTGACGACGACATATCGGCTGTTCAAGTCGCGTTCAGTTGAGATGAATCGGGTGGGCGTTCGGGTTGCGACCGGCCGAGGGGCAGCACTGCAGGCCACCGGCAGCTATGTGCACGATACGGTCGGATAGCACCGTTTAAGAACGTACTGGTGTGAGAATGCACCAAGAAAAACATCCCTTCGCTAGTTCGAACTAGATCAGGTTCAGCGGGTATGTTCTCAGCGCCGGACGGCGCACCCCGTGTCCGGTGCCTACTATAGCCGTAAAACAGCGGCCGGCGTCAAGGCCTCCTGGCTCCATAAGTAAACGGTGGTTCACGGCTAGAAAACTGTGAGCAACAGTATCAATAGTGTGCCGTTATCAGGTAAGGTTCACCTAAGTGGAGTCGGTTTTGCTCCCCGAGACCGTTTCCTTCTGGGACTCAAGCCTTGCAAAAACAATCCACACTACAGGAGAAGCGCGTGGAAAAATCTAACGAAAATTTGCCCGAACATGACCGTCCCATATCGACCATGTCAGGGCACTGGCTTTTGGCAAAACTCGGAAAACGTGTGCTACGCCCCGGTGGTAAAGAGCTGACGCTGAAACTGCTAGAAGCTGGCGATTTTGCACATCAAGACGTTGTGGAACTTGCCCCAGGTCTCGGCTTGACTGCAGCAGAGATTCTTCGATGTAGACCAAAGAGCTATCGTGGAATAGATAGTGATCCGAACGCGGCAAGCAAAGTTAATGAACGACTCAACTTACCCGGTGCAGTGTTGGTCGCTGATGCCACCGCTACTGGACTGCCCGACAATAGTACTGATGTGGTTTTTGGCGAAGCCATGCTCACCATGCAAGGCGAAAAAGCAAAAACCAAGATTATTCAGGAAGCGTTTCGGATACTACGTCCCGGAGGACGCTACATTATTCACGAACTTGGGTTGACCCCGGATGACCTGTCCCCCTCCACAAAACAAGATATCCAGCGAGCATTGGCAAAGGCAATTAAAGTTAATGCCCGACCTCTGACTGACGCAGAATGGCGTGATAAGTTGAGTGACACTGGCTTTGCCGTCCGTGACAATACGCTCTTTGCGCCAATGCGGTTATTACAGCCGCGCCGCATTATTGCGGATGAAGGATTACGCGGTGCGGGCCGATTTGTGTTCAACGTATTGCGTTTTCCCGCCGAACGACGGCGCGTGATCGAAATGCGCAGAACGTTTATTCAGCACCAAGATTCTCTGGTTGCCGTTGGAATGATTGCGGTGAAACCGCAATAAAACGCATTAGCCCACGAGCTTGGTCCCGTTTCACTGTCTACTCAGAACCCTGTGGTCATGCAGTTCGTATGTCTTCTATGACTTAATGTGACGTTTCAGCAAGCTCACTGCTTGTGACTTGGTTCAGCGTTCAGGTAGCGTGTCACCTGCAAACCATTCAGAGCGACCGAGAGATCTGGCTCGTTGACGTCGCAGCAACCACCACCTTGTTTCACCAAGCTGGACGGTGCTACTGCCAGGACCAATGGAGTGATAGATGATTTCTCTGTGCAATGTTTCCACCGTGTTTCCTGCGCGTGGAAAAGATCCTGTTACAGCTGTTGATGATGTCAGTTTGGAAGTGCTACGGGGCAGTATTCAAGGCATCATCGGGTTTTCTGGGGCCGGTAAATCAACGCTGCTACGCAATATCAACCTTCTGGAACGCCCTACCCGGGGACAGGTCATTCTCGATGGCACAGACTTGACTCAGCTCAACGACGAGGAGCTCCGCAAGGCGCGGCATCAGATCGGCATGATCTTCCAGGGCTTTAACCTGGTCAACAACCTCACCGTGGCTCAAAATGTAGAGCTGTCACTAAAATTCGCAGGTGTTAAGAATAGCCGTGAACGTCGAGACCGTGCTGATGAGGCACTAAAAATCGTTGATATCGTGGAAAAGGCCAATGCGTATCCGGCACAACTATCGGGCGGCCAGAAGCAGCGGGTGGCCATCGCTAGAGCCCTTGCTACCCGGCCGCGCGTCTTGCTCTGCGATGAGCCCACTTCAGCCCTCGACCCATTCACCACTGCAACGGTGCTGCAATATCTTGCCGATATCAACCGTGAACTCGGCATTACAGTCGTCGTGGTGACTCACGAAATGGAAGTCGTTAAAGCTCTGACCGATCATGTAGCAGTGATGGAGGCCGGTCGTATTGTCGAACGGTTCCCAGCGCAGCAACTCCACGACCCAGGATTCGAACCGGCTACCGCCATCGGCAAATACCTGGTCTCCGACGGCATCCGGGTGGAACGTGGTGCAAAAGGTGACGCCACCTCGACTGCCCAGGGTGGACTCGACCAAGCAATTGATCATGAACCAGTTGCAGTTGTAGGAGGCCACGCCTAATGGAACGTATTATCGAACTTCGCCCCGAACTGATCCAAGCTCTACTCGAGACCTTCGCCATGATCGGGGTGGCAATCCCGATCGCCGTATTACTTGGCACCCCGCTGGGTATCTGGCTCTTTGTCCACGCCCCCGGTTCGATCGCACCACAACCCAAGCTGCACGCGTTTGTCAGTGGCCTGGTAAACATGCTGCGATCATTTCCGTTTCTCATCTTGTTGATCGCCATTATCCCGTTCACCCGATTTCTTGTGGGAACAACGGTTGGCACAGCGGCGGCTATTGTGCCGCTGACCATTAACGCCATCCCGTATTTTGCCCGACTCGTGGAACAAAACATCACCCAACTGGGCACCGGCGCAGTTGAAGCCTCCAGAGCCATGGGTGCTACCCGTGGCCAAATCATCCGCAACGTGCTGCTCGTGGATGCCAAACCCGGCATCATTGGTTCCATCACCATCACCACCGTCAGCTTCATTTCCTACTCGGCAATGGTCGGACTCGTCGGAGGTGGGGGAATCGGTGACTTCGCGATCCGCTACGGCTACTACCGCTATGAAACCCCGGTCATGCTCATCGCCGTGGTGCTGATGGTACTGCTTGTCACCTTGGTGCAATGGGGCGGCAATCGGCTCGCACGCGTGACCGACAAACGCCTCTAAACCCACACCAGCTACTCACACTTTAAGACCTCTCGAGGATTTCTCATGCCATTTTTCCCTGCTCACACCCCTTCCAGCCTCCGTCGTAAGCTCACGGTTGGGCTGGGCGCGCTGGCCGCACTTGTGCTGACAAGTTGCGGCTTGACTCAAGCCAGCTCCACAGAGGGTGACGCAGCAGATAAGACCATCAGCTTGATCGTCACCGAATCCGCCCCTTACCAAGAACCCACAGAGATCGCCCGCGAGCTGCTCGCCGAAGACGGCTGGGAATTAGAAACCACCTACGTAACGGATATTGTGCAACCCAACCAAGTGGTGTCCCAAGGTGAATACGACGCCAACTATTTCCAACACCTGGCATACCTTCGTCAATTCAACGCAGATAATGGCACCGAAGTGGAGCCCGCATTTTCCACCTACTACCAGCCATCTGGAATCTTCTCGTTACAATATGACTCGTTCGAAGACCTGCCCGACGGCGCTGAAATCTCGCTCGCCGTCGACACCGCAAATAACGGGCGCGGC
>NZ_DYXC01000106.1 GCF_020742345.1 Enteractinococcus helveticum
TACCCTTGCTCACGCGTTTCTTTGAGGTGCGCGAGGAATTCTTCAATAGAGCTTGGAGCGTTGGGCCCATGGTCTGAAGGATCTCCGATGCCTTGTTGTGCGACTAGCTCCATTGCTTTTTCATCGCTAAACCCACTAAGCCAAGCCCAGCCAGTCGCCGTATAATACAGATGGGGTTCCGTTCCGGCTTCGGAGTTAAAACGCAGCGCGCTACGAGAGCCTTCTTCATGGGCCATGAAAATGAGTTTGTCGCCTTCTACTAGGGCTATTCGGACGTGTTCTTGGGCTTGTTCGGCAACGCGTTTTAAAATGGGTTGCGCCAGCTTGGCAGCGTCTGTTTGCGAAAAGTATTTTAAAGCTAGTGCAGGGAATCGGATGCTAAGCATATAAACACCGTCACTCTTCCTTTGGCGCACGTACTTTGCATCTATGAGGTCAGATAAAGCCCGAAAAACTGCAGCTTTTGGGATGTCCACCTTCGTACATAGTTGGGCGAGTGTCAGTCCATCAGGATGGTGGGCCAGCGTTTCTAATACGGCAAGTCCTCGTGGCAAAGCTCCGCTAATCATGTAAATCCTATCAGTTATCGAAACAGTGTTGACGAACGAAACGCTGTTTCATTATAGTGGCAATTGTTGTTCACGTCACAAAGATTGGGGTTTCCATGTCACGGAAGTTATCGTACATTGGCCTATCGGCTATTGGTTTAGTCTTAATGGTTGGTTGCGCCAGCGGGTCAAACAGTGCCAATACTGATTTCCCGGCCAAAGATATTCATCTGGTCGTTCCCTGGGACGCAGGAGGTGATGGGGATCTTACTGCGCGCACGCTTGCTCCGTTGATGGAGGAGGAGTTGGGGGTCAACATTATTGTAGAGAATCGCCCCGGTGCCAATGGATCCGTTGGTTACACATGGCTATTAGATCAAAAGGCCGATGGGTATACCATCTCGATGGCTGGCCCAGAAGTTGCCACTTTGCAATTTCAAGACTATGAAATCGATCCAAAGAATTACGCTTTTATTGGCCAAGGTATTTCAGGGCCGGGGGCTATAGCGGTACCAGCAAACAGTCCATATGAGACCCTTGATGAACTTCTGGAGGCTGGTGTTAGTAATCCTGGTGAAATCAGTTTTTCTAGTCCAGGAGTAGGTTCAGTGTGGGATTTAGCAACTCAACGAATTATTGAAGAATCTAGTGCCGAGTTTTCGAGTATTCCTTTCGATGGTTCTGCTCCAGCAGTCCACGCCGCCTCATCAGGTCACGTTGATTTCACCACCAGTGCAATCGGCCTGTTAGGACCTCAGGTGGAAGGTGGGGAGATGCGTTTCTTAGCGATGTTGACCGAGGAACGTCTGGACGACTACCCCGATGTTCCAACAGCTAAAGAATTGGGTATAGACGTCGAGCACTCAACGTGGGTCGGGATGATGGCACCAGCTGAGACGCCAGATGAAGTTGTTGAAGTCTTGTCAGACGCAATGAGCACAGCAGTTGAAAATGAAGAATTTCAAGACACTATGACTAACGCGGACATTATTCCGTTAAATAGACCGTCTTCAGAGATGGATGAGTTTGTTTTAGAACAGGCTGATATTAATCGTCCGTTATTCGATGACATGGAGCTCGAACAGTGAATGAGTTAGAGAGCAATACCGGCAGTATTGCAAGCAGTGAAGAATATCCATCCGATGCCCTAGCCCTAATCACCGGTGGAAGTGGCGGGCTCGGCGCTGCATGTGCCAACGTTTTGCGTTCTCGTGGAGTCAAAACCTTGACGGTGGATATAGCATCAGGGGCGGACCTCCGGTGTGACATCACCGATGAGCAACAGGTCGTCCAGCTGCGTCAGCAGATTTCTAAGGATGGGGACATCGTCAATATTTTGGTGAATTCCGCTGGCGTGCAAGGGCCTGAATCTATGGTTACTGAAACTGAGTATTACCATTGGCAACATACATTTCGGGTCAATGTCGACGGTGCATTCCTAATGTGTAAACACTTTGCGCCAGCGATGCTGGAGGCTGGGTGGGGCCGTATTGTAAACGTAGCGAGCATAGCGGGTAAGGAAGGCAACGCTTTTCAGGCAGCTTATTCGGCGTCTAAAGCTGCCATGATCGGACTGACAAAATCCTTCGGAAAAGAATTGGCCGAATCCGGGGTTCTGGTCAACTCTATAGCACCAGCGCTCATTTCCACCCCGCTAAATCAGCAGATGGATCATCGTACCTATCAACGTTTGATGAGACGTATTCCAATGGGCAGGTCAGGGCAACCAGAGGAGGCGGCGGAACTGATGGCGTGGCTTGCCTCGAACCGCTGCAGTTATTCGACAGGCGCGGTTTATGACTTGTCTGGAGGCAGGGCGACCTATTAGTAGTGAGCATTTCTATTCATCGAGCAGGAAGATGAACGCCACGGCGCGTGGATTGAACTCGCTCAAGGTGAGTAATACCGCTGGAAAGACTATCGAGGCACTATGACCGATCAGGGTTTTAACGATCAGCAACACAGCCAGCAGACCGGAGTCATCGAATCCGATCACTCCGGCGCTGTGTCGCACACAAAATTCAAAATACGCCTACGAGAGCTACTCGCGGTCGTGTTATCGCTGGCCGGTGGGATTGCGATTCTTCTTGGCACCAATAACATCACGTTGCGTGATACCGGCGAACTGGGTCCGCGCTTCTGGCCTACCCTGCTGGGATGGGCCATTGTAGGACTTAGTGTGCTGTTGGTGACCACCAACGTGGTGCCAGCTCGAACGTCTAAAGATATCCCAAACCCCATGACCCGATGGGGCGCCACACAGCTGATCATAACGTTTGTCGTGTTGCTAGCGTATTTATCACTGTTTAACGTGATCACCTTATGGCTCATCACATTCGTCACCGTTGCCCTACTCGTGCTGCTCTACGGGTTCCGTGGGTGGAAAGTTCTAATTATCTTTCCCGGGATCATCGCTGCAGTACTCCACATCTTATTTGTGGTGCTATTGCGCGTTCCGCTCGGATGAAAGGCCCTAAAACACCATGACACACTTTCTTGAACTAATGGGTCCATCCCTGGTCACCGCCAACGCAGTCGTTGACGGCTTCAGCGTGATTCTGCAAGTCGATACCCTGCTGTATATCGGGCTCGGGATGCTGGTCGGAATGCTGGTGGGTGCATTCCCGGGTGTCACCGCCACCATGGCGGTAGCACTTGCCGCAGGATTCACCATGACCATGGAACCCATGCAAGGCCTGGCCGTATTGCTGACCATCTACGTGGCAGCACAATTCGGCGACCGGGTGCCAGCCATCCTTATCAACACCCCCGGCACCCCGGCCTCCATCTCGACAACCTTCGACGGCTACCCATTGGCCAGACAGGGTAAAGCCGGCCTGGCCATGACGGTCTCGGCCTTCGGTTCAGCAGTCGGCATGCTCGTGGGCATTGTACTGTTAGCAGTCATCGCCATCCCCCTGGCACGATTTGCCCGGGAATTCGGGCCACCAGAACTCTTTGCACTCGTCGTCTTCGGACTCACCATGATGATCGGCGTATCATCCGGTCGCATTATCAAAGGGCTCATCGCCGGCTGTTTCGGCCTCTTTTTAGCCGCAGTCGGACGCGACCCAGTCTCCGGCGACGCCCGCTTCACCATGGATATCCTGGAACTCAACTCCGGGGTACCATTCATTCCGGTCATTATCGGTTTATTTGGTGTTGCCGAAGTACTCAACCAGATGCTCACCCACAATAAGAACATCACCCAAACCAAGCCCATCAGCCAGCTGGGTCAATGGTGGCCGAGTAAAAAGACCACCAAGGCCCTTGTCAAACCAACCGCCGTGGGCGCGGCCACCGGTTCGGTCATCGGCCTGGTCCCGGCTGTGGGTGGCGATATCTCCGGGATCATCGGCTGGGATAACGCTCGGCGTGTATCCAAGAACAAGGAAAAATTCGGCAAAGGCTCCCTTGAGGGTCTCATGGCCGGCGATACGTCAACAACCACAACACTTGGCGGATCCGTCACCACCACCATGGCACTGGGCATTCCGGGCGACTCTGTCATGGCCGTTTTGATCGGTTCGATGATGATCTGGGGAATCCAACCAGGCCCCGCCCTGTTTTCCTCAAACCCATCAATGGTCTACTCCATTGCCGCCATCCTGGCCGTAGCCACCGTGTTGTCCTTGGCGGTTTCACTGCTGCGCATGAAATCCATGGTCAAGCTCTTGGAACTCAACCAGGCCTATCTATGGATCATCATCTTGGTGTTCTGTATGGTCGGTACCTACTCAATCAACAACTCGGTCTTCGATGTTGCCGTCATGCTGCTGATGGGAGTCATCGGCCTGGTCATGCTGCGTTTGGGCTTCCCTGCCGGACCAACCGTGCTGGGACTCATCCTGGGCCCATTAGCCGAGGCAAACCTCCGCCGCACACTCATCGGAGGAGGCTGGGAAGCATTCCTCTCCAGCCCAATTGCCATGATTCTATTTATCGTTTCAGCCGCAGCACTGCTCTTCCCACCACTGCGTGAAATGTCACGACGCCGCAAAACCGAACTCGGCGACAAGAGCAAATTCTCCGCAAACGTCCCCTAACCGACGTGACCACGCTTGTCTCATTCAGGTGGACTAGTTCAGTGCACAACCCTGGATAACTTCTCACGCGATACGGCCGGATCCCTGGCCCCTCCTCCAGCGGATCCGGTCGTATTCGGATACGATTTGTCCAGGTATGTAAAAGCCCAGTAGGTTTTCACTCAATGCCGTCTGCCAACCACAGCTTGGACAACTGCACCTAATAATTGCACTAGTCGCCGTAGACTGACCGCTGCGAGCGCGTGTGCCAGCATCCAACACGACGACGCCAAAACATGGATTCCCGGAGCCGGCATGTGCGGCGAAACCCGTCTGGTCACCGAAACACTCGACGAAGACCAATGGCTCACCGCCCGCTCCGCAGATGAGACCCTGGAACCGACAACGACCTTACCCGAACCGGTGCTGGCGTGCCCTGGTTCATCGCAACCGGCGAGACACCAATCATAATGAGAACCATCACCATGATGCTGCGCCGCAGGAATGCGTCATAAAGCAAAATGATCTTGAAATAAGAACTTTCTGAAATCAGTCGAAAGGCAGCGGATCTTGTCGAGGATCCGCTACCTTTTCTGTCACCAATAGTCTCCAAGTTCATGATCTGCAGAATATAATTGGCCAGCACCTGGAGCTTGTGGCATAGTCGCTTAACACTCTCTCGCTTTCATGTTTGCGCACTCTCTGATCCGATCCCTACCAAATCGAACACTGAGCTGAGCACTGAAAGACAAGCTGCTGGGGTCCGCGCGTCTTTGTTTTCCTAAACCCACACCAAAATGTCGGACTCATTGACAAGCCGTTACAGGTCGTGTGGCACTCGCTCCAGCAACTCACAACCGCAGCTATCGATACCATGTTTGAGAAATAATGCGGAACAGAATAACCGACCTGTTCATCATGGCTAGATCGTCGTATATTCAAGCCATGACCAAGTCATTTCGTGATGCCGCTCCGGGTGAATACTGGGTTTACCGACTCCGTGAAGAAAGTCCGTCAGAACGAGTTCTAATCAAAGACTTAAAAGTTACCAAAACCAAATTTCGTGCAATTGTCACCTTCGATGAGGGGAGAAAGGAAAACATCCCAGGCTCACGCCTGAAAGTCCTCTGGGACGAAGTACAGCAATACGATGAGCTCATGGACAAGTGGGCAAAATTAGCCGAGCACACGCTTGACGAAATTGAGAGTTGCTGCGTGGACCAGGTCTTCGACATGATGGTTCCACTAGAAGTTGCCGATCTCATATACCGTCCCGTCGATAACATCCTTTACGTTCATGATTCCGAAACTTTTTCCGAAATGTTAGGAGTTGATATCGGCGACTACGCCAGGAACTGCAGGTCCTTCGAATTGGATGACACACTCGTCCTGTCCCCACATGCTGCAGTGGTCATTGCTGAGCGTCTATGCAGAGTCAACCCAACACCTGTCCTAGAAAAAGTCATGGAAGATGAAACTGAAGCCAGGCACAAATCCAAGCACGGATATCAGGGCAGCCCTATATCCGAGGATGACACAGGGTGGAGATCTTCAGAATGGGCATATCAAATGTATCGCGAATATACGCGCCCTAGACATGAGTTATTGCGACAATGGTGCGGACATCGAGCTATCAGCAACCATGAGCGGTTAAACGCTTTCGAGGCAGAATGTCATCGATTAGGAGTCTTACTCGAGGATGCACTGGAGGAGCTGATGCAACTCGGTGGTCAACATGCGGTAGAAACTTTCCGTCAGCAGCTCGAAGAAGAGAGGATTACTCCCTACAATATTCGCGCAGTTCCAGAGCGCCCCTTGGATCCATCAGAAATTCCAATACAGACTGTATATAAACCGCGTAGACGCTGGTGGTGAAGTCCTTCCTTGTTATCCAGTCTTGAGCGGACGTATTGAGGTTTCTCTCCAGGTTGCTCAGGTTCAGCACTCCTACAATCAATTAGGCACTTACATGAAAGATTACGATGACCGAAACTATAAAACAGCTGACTGCAAGGCAGCTAGAAATTCTGAAATGGATTGCCGAGGGATGCCCTGAAGGCGTCTACATCAATGATGGCTACGGTCATAGGATCACCGCACGTTTGCTTGCCGGTTCTGGAATGGTGACAATCACGGGTCGGGGAGAATCATGGACTGCCACAATTACGGCCAAGGGCCGCGCAATTCTGGCCAATGCGGCCAGTACTAAAGCAACCTATCCTGGTCCCTCACAGGCCACTGACCTCTACCAGCAAACCCTGACTGCAAAAGGCAAACTGACGATCGAAAAAGATGTGGACAAGGAGCATATAAACCAACTCATTCGTTCCTTCAATAGTTCAGAGTCACGGCCCCGTGGTAAAAAGCTCGCTGTTGAATACTCCACGCTACGGTACGGTGAACCACCGAATAAGGCGACCGTATACATTAAAGACTATTTTGAAGACTTTATTGAACGCCCTAGTATCTCTATCCCCGACACTGTCCGAAAGTACCATCCAGTTGCCAAAGCATTCCTAGCGGATACCAACTGGCACTTCATGAGCGAGGCACTGGTTAAACGTGCTGCTCGAGTGTTGCACGCCTTATTGACTGAATGTGAGCATCAAGGTTGGAAAATTTTCTACACTCCTCAGTCAGAAAACCTGAACAGTCGTGTTACCGGTCGTTCAGTCTCGGACGGACAAGTAATAATCGAAACTGAGAATACGACGATTCAACTTCTCGTCCGAGAGATCCCAAGGACTAACGCCCCCGAGATCTCCTATTCAGATCGATACAACCTGTCCCATCGCAAGCCTATGTGGATGAAGGGCAGGGCAAGAGAATTTATCCCCACCGGTCGACTGGAGATTGCAGAAAAGAGATATGGCAGGTCTGCCGGGATCCGTGACGGCAAAGTCCGACTTGTCGAGCAGCAGCTTCCGGATCTTATCGTGAAGATCTGGGTCCAAGATATAGAGACGAAAAAGCTCTATCAGGAACGTGAGCGTCAAGAATTAATTCGAAAAGACCGCCGCGAAAAAGCTCGAAGAAATGCAATAGAAGCTTTCCGTAAAGACAAGCTCCTGGAGATGCTCAACACCGAAACCGAAAAATGGGAGCGGTGGACGCGAGCGAATAATTACCTGGACAGTTTAGAGCGACAATTAGAAACCTACCAAGTCGATAAGCGCACAGAACTTCAAGACTGGATTCAGCAGTCGCGCCAAGTCAACCAGTTGCAAAATCCGGAAAATAATTTACCTACGTATCCTGAGGAATTTGACCCCACAGCAGAAGAACTTAGACCATACCTCGGAGGCACACATGAATGGGGGTATTTAGATTTCTACTAACGTCTAAGAAATGCGATACCGAACGTTTCGGACTATATGGCTATAAGTCTCGCTGCATGTGTGTTAACGGCCTCCCCAGCCCTTTAGTGAGACCAGCATTCGGGGTACTATTCCGGTATCTACAAGTCTGGCCGGTAGGACTTCGCGTTTGGTTGGTCTCGAAGTTTCCATCGACGTCACATGCGAACTACCTGGCCAGCTTTCGGTCTTAGAGCACCTCAGAACGCGGCGAAAAAGTGACGGCGCACATCGGCCATCCGGTTCGAACACGGCCGCCAAACACGTGCTGCCCTGACCGCTAACCCTGTACCACTTGCTCGGTGCGTCATTCTGCGCTATCCGCCACCACGAGTACAGGCGTCAGAGGCAAAACTGCACGCCATCGCTCCGGGAGGGCCGAGTAGTGTTCTAGCACCAGCGTTACAATATCTTCTCCGGTCAGCAAGCGAATCCCAGGTCGCTGTCTTTCAAGTGCTCGAGCATCACGGCTGTAGGTTCCCAACGTGGCAAAAAGCGCTAACTCGCCGGGCCCCTGGGTACCGCTCAGCTGCTGCACCTCCGGTGAACCGATCGTACCAACCTGATGCTTACATTGAACTTTTATCAACGGCGGTTCGACCCCAAGAAGGTCACGGTGGGCAATGACATCAATGCCGCCGTCCTGAGAGTATTGGGTAACCCGTGCTTGATAGCCGAGACTTTTCAGCAAGTCAGCAATGAACTCCTCAAAATCACGCGGTGTAAGGTCTTCGTACAGCGTTTCTTTGACGAAGTCGCGTGTGTGCCGTTCGATGCGGGAAGCTCGCGGCTCCTGAATTACCTCAACTTCAACTTCGGGAGCAGTCTTCTCCACAATTTCGCTAGTCTGCTCGAGACTCTTCGCTTCTTGGGAGATTGCAGCCAAAAACTCGGCGGCATGCTCTCGAACACGAAAGACCGTGAGAAAAGAACCAACTTCATAGAGTGCTGCCTGGCTGAATATTGTTCGAGAAAGGCCGATCTGTTCCCACCGAACACGACGTCGGTGTTGATGGACCTTTGCCGTCTCATCAAACTCGTAGTCACCCGTGACGACGCCAATATTAATCGTACTATCAGGTTTATAAGGCGCTACAACAACATCACCCTGCTGTATCTCATCGCGAAACCTCAACAGAATGCCAGCCCATCCTGCGATCGCACGAGGTTTGGAGTCCGGAAGCATCGCATTCAGCCTAGCTTTGAGCCCTTCACGACCACCCGGGACCTTTCTGAGATCACCGACGGCATCCCAACCGATACTGACGAACCCTTCCTCCACCAATTCACTGGTCAACGTGTCGTTATGGATGCCCCAGACATTCCGCATTGTGCTCTGCCCCGTTCAAGAAAGGATGACGTCAAACTAATCCCATCCTAGAGAGGAATATCGACTTGTCAGGCAAACGGCGCTGGTATGAATGCGAGCTCAGGGCATCAACGACGCCGAAGCAACAGAGGTTGCCTTCATCCACACCGCCTCCACTCTCGTCTAATGCAACTCGAGTTCCGAAGCGAGCAATGATCTAAAGCTTTCACCTCGGCCCGCTGGCGCGCACTAGGGGGCGACAGTCTAAAAACTGTCACCCCCTAGTGGATACCTATGTGGTCTCAGGGCTGCGCCCGGTCAGGCCGAGCGGAGAAGCGCTCCGAAAGAACCCGATTCAAAGGCTTCATAGTGCTTCTACATCTTTTTCTACGCGTGGTTTAAGACGTTGAAGTTGGGTAATATGTCGCGGTTCAAGTTCCTCAATGTTCGAGACTCCGAGAAGGGCCATAGTTCGAGTAATCTCACTTTGCAATATCTCGATCATTCGATCAACGCCTTCTCGACCGCCCGCCATCAAACCGTAGAGATATGCCCGCCCAACGAGGGTGAATTTTGCACCTAACGCTAACGATGCCACGATATCAGCTCCACTCATGATGCCCGTGTCAACCATAATCGTCGCATCCTGTCCGACTTCACGGACAACATCGGGCAGCAGGTGAAACGGTACCGGGGCACGGTCTAGTTGCCGCCCCCCGTGGTTCGACAGCACGATTCCGTCAACGCCGTGATCGATCAGTTGGACCGCGTCGGAGACGTTCTGGACGCCTTTCACCACGAGTTTACCGGGCCAGATTTCTCGTATGATGCGCAGGTCTTCAAATGAAATCGTGGGGTCCATTGCTGAATTCAGCAATTCACCTACTGTGCCACCAGTCGAGGATAGGGACGCGAATTCCAGTTTCGGGGTGGTCAAGAAATCAAACCACCACCACGGTCGCGGAATTGCGTTGAGGATGGTGCCTAGGCTCAACTGGGGCGGAATCGAAAAACCATTGCGGGTATCCCGCAAACGATATCCTGCCACTGGGACGTCTACCGTGAACATCAGCGTGTCGAATCCTGCAGCTGCCGCACGCCTGACTAATTCGTATGAGATTTCGCGTTGGCGCATCACATACAGCTGGAACCAGTTCCGACCCGTGGGGTTGGCTGCCTTGACATCTTCTATCGAGGTGGTCCCAAGAGTAGAGAGCGTGAATGGGATGCCTGCGTCCCCAGCAGCCGAAGCACCTGCGACTTCGCCTTCTGTTTGCATAAGACGCGTAAATCCTGTCGGAGCGATCCCGAAGGGCATTGCGGATGTCCCACCCAAAATTTGGGTGGTTGTATCGACAAATTCGGCCGGGCGTAGGATATCTGGATGAAACTCAATATCCTCAAACGCCTGGCGCGAGCGCCGCATGGAGATCTCCGCTTCTGCTGCCCCATCGGTGTAGTCAAAAGCTGCCGCTGGTGTGCGACGTTTGGCAATCCGACGTAAATCGTAGGTGGTGAGTGCACCGGCTAGTCGACGTTTTTTACCATTTGGTTCGAATTTCTTGAATTTCATGAGCTCTAAAAGCTCTGTGGGTTTTGGGAGTTGGCGTTTGACCAAGAGATTGCCTTTCATCGGGCGACGTTAGCTACGACGTCGGTGGTTTCTACTTCATGGTTATTGGTGTCAATGTGCGCTACCTGTTTGATGAACTTCGATGCAATCATCGAGATAACACAGCACAATGCAACGTAAAGAGCGATGGGCCACCATTGGCCGCCGCTCATTTCAAATAACGAAGCCGCAATAATTGGAGCAGTACCGCCAAAGATTGCAGCACCGAGCTGGTATCCAAGGGTCGCACCGGTATAACGGATTTCCGGAGCAAAATTTTCTGCAATCAACGTACCTAAGATGGCGTTGACGCCGCCCCACAAAAGGCCGAATCCCAATATAGTTGCTGCGTAGATCGCCCAGGTCTCTCCAGTATTTAGGACCAGATAGTAGGGCACGATCAGCACAATGGTTGCCAATGAGGACCAGCGATACAGTTTTTCACGAGAATAACTATCTGAAATTCGCCCGAAAATAGGCATCCAGAGCGTCGCTACTAGTGCGGCTGCAGCTACGGCAAGCAGTACGGTGTTGTTACGCACTCCAAGGAAATCTGTTGCATATGCCACCACATAGGTCCCAAAGATGTAGAACGGACCGGTCTCCGCAGCTTTTGCACCGATAGATACCAGGACTGCTCCCCAGTGTTTTGTGACAACTTCTTTGATCGGTAGCTTGAGCTGAGCGCCTTGTTCACGAATTCTCCTGAATTCCGGGGTTTCGTCTAGACCATGACGGATAAACAATCCGATAGCTATGAGCACGATACTGCCGACGAATGGGATTCGCCACCCCCAAGCCAGGAACTGTTCTTCGGGGAGATTGGTCAGCAGTGCAATGACCGCCGCGGCCAATAGCATGCCCAAACTGATGCCCATTTGTGGCACCGCGCCATAGAGTCCACGGCGATTTTTCGGGGCGTATTCATAGGCAAGCAGCAAAGCTCCGCCCCACTCCCCGCCGATAGCAAGGCCTTGCAGGATTCGACACAGGATCAGCAGTAAGGGCGCGGCAATACCAATGGCCTCGTAAGTTGGCAATAGTCCAATTGCTACTGTGCCACCTCCCATCAGCATGAGCGTGATAAACAGAGTCTTCTTACGCCCGATTCGGTCACCAATATGGGAGAAGAGGATGCCACCCAAGGGCCTAAAGAAGAATGTAAGTGAGAAGGAAACGTACGCCAGGATAGTGGATATAAACGCGTCATCGTTGGGGAAATACAGTTTATTGAAAACTAGCGCGGCCACTGTACCGTAGACCAGAAAGTCGAACCATTCGATAACACTTCCACTCAGACTGCCAAGAAGTACACGATAGTTGAGACGTGGTGGAACCGCCGTTGAGGCGGGAGGGCTCGTTGCCATAACGTTCTCCTTACTTACATGCTGAACAGCCTGCAACGGCTGCAATAACCTTATGTGGCCTGACCATGTGGTCTGACCACAGATAAGTGTAAGGTGGAGCACATCGAGTCGTCAACAAAAATTGCGAACTTATGCTTCTTCAGTCTGGGACTGTGCCCCTGCAGTCTCGAGATAGTAGCCGCGAATATGCGCTTGCAACCGCTCAACAGCCTCTTCGTTGTTACCCGCCCGAAGGCTGTCATAAATGCCGCGATGCTCTTCCCGCAATCGCGCTGCGGTTTTCGACCAGTCCGGAAGTGCCTCCGCCCGCTCAAGGGTGTGATCAGCGATAGCTATCCGCATGGCATCCATAAGCGTGCTGATCAACGGGTTGCCAGCGGAACGAGAAAGCACCACGTGAAACTCTGCATCCAAAGGCAAAAAATCTTCAACCGAAAGGTTCGGGTCCTCCATGAGTTCAAGTAGACGCTGTGCATCCTGCCAGTGCCCTGCTGCGGGATCAGAGTTTTGAGCAGCCCACCCCTCTAACAAAAGCCGCATTTCATAGACATGATGATGTTCGACCTGGTTGGTGGCTAACTGTAGATTCAGAGCCAGCGTCATTGCCTGTTCAGGAGCTGCGGTAATAACGGTCCCGGACCGAGGCCCCGATCCCGTGGAAGTACGTATCGTCCCTAGGGCTTCGAGGACGCGTAGGGCCTCACGAATAGAACTGCGCGAAACATCTAAAATCTCAGCAAGCCGCCGCTCACCCGGCAGATGATCACCGATATGCAATCTACCGCTCGCCAGTTCATCAGTAACCCATGCCATAACAACTTCGTGTGCTTTCATCCCTCTCATTATCGCATCAGGACTCTGCTACAAATCTAGGATCAACCTCGGCGACCTCTGAAACTTCCGACCGATTGAACAAAAGCCGAAATCATGTGATTGCGCAAGCGGGCTGTTCTATTCAAAGCATATGCTCAAGGTCACATACTGATTCGACGATTTCGACCCAACATCCCAAGTAGTTTCATCCGGGCTGCCGTGAATGCCCAACGCGAGATTCAAAAGCACGGGGGATCACGCGGGTAATGCAACGACCAGGATGATCCTCAAGCACCTCGGCATCACCGTGTCATACACTTTGGTGCATCTCTGGTCGATTTCGTTGCGACCCTCCACCAGTACATAGCAATTCGTGTGGCACCCAGGCAGCACTATTCTGCATGGATGGCGGACTTACTCAACGGCGAGTTCGGCACCTCAATCTCAGGTAGCAGGACCGTAGCGGAAGTCATCGGGGCACCCCTCGTGAACTCGTTGGCGTTATTTACGCCAGCGACGCGCATGTCCTCGCCTCCGACGGCACGACCATCGTGGCCGGCGACGTCGCGAATATGCCCAACCCGGTCCCGGGCTCCCCCGCCGCCGAGCGCATCCGCCTGGAATCGGTGAATAACGCGATCGAACACGCCAAAGTGGCGGCCTACTCGCTGATGGGACGCTCCGAAGAATACGCGGGCATCCCGTGGTTCTGGTCCAACCAGGGCGATATCAAACTCCAGATCGCAGGCCTATCCACCGGTTATGACCAGACCGTGGTCCGCCACGACACCGAGCGCGGCAAATTCAGCGTCCTGTACTACCGCGACGGCCAAATCATCGCTGCCGACTGCGCCAATTCGCCCCTGGATTTCATGGCCGTCAAACAGGCCCTGTCCAAGGGCAAAAATATCGACGCCGACGCTGCAGCCGACGTGTCCACCATGCTGAAAACCCTGATCGCCTAACCACACCAGCAGCCACAGCACGCATCCGTGAAGAAAGACCCCAAACCATGACACTTCAAGACCTGACTGCGGCGTTCGCCCACGAATACGCCCAGCGGCCCATCCCCGCCGACGGGCCCATCGACACCAGTCCAATTGACACCACCCCCGACACCGACGAATTCGACGCCATCTGGCAACAGGTCATCCCCGAAACCCGGGCCCGCGGCAACGACT
>NZ_DYXC01000107.1 GCF_020742345.1 Enteractinococcus helveticum
AACACCTCCCCAGAAGAATCCGCCGAAGTCCCCTTCGGCGGGATCAAACGCTCCGGCTACGGCCGCGAACTCGGCCCCATAGGCATGGACGAATTCGTCAACAAACGCCTCATGACCATCAAAAAATAACACCACCAACGAGAAGTGGCGGTCAGACGTAAATATCGTGTGACCGCCACTATGCTGTGTTTACTATTCAAGAATCGTCATCAATTGTGAACCCTCTACAATATCCCATCAGGCTGCCGGAGATACTGTGCGCAGGGTTGCTCGGATTTCGGTTTGCACATGTGGTTGAAGCAGTGGCTTTTGCACGGCGTCTTCTGGTTCGCCCCACACAATGATGACCTGTGCGCCGTCGGTAGCATCGGCTTCGTTGACCATGCCCAGTGAAACGTAGCAGCCATTATTGGCGGTATAGGCGGTGTAGGTGGACAGGCCAACGAGACGATCATCGACCAGCACCTGGTCGTAGTGGAATGCTGAGAACGAGGACGGCACATCGATGAGCCGGGGTGCATTCTCGCGGTTGAATAGGGCATCACCGATAATGCGTCGAACGTCGTCGTTATTCCATTCCAGCCATACCTTCTTGCGGTGCGGTTGATTGGTCATGGCCTCAAGCGCTGACGTGCCGATGAAGTCGTGGGGATTTTTAATCAAGTGGCCGTAGCCCAGATCCCAGGGAGTGCAGTAGTAGTCTTGGATGTTGTCGGTTTCGAAACTGCCTTCCAGCGAGACCGCGCCTTCCATGGATGCCGCGGGCAGCCACTGCCGGTATGGGCGCAGTTTTGCTCCTGTGTAGATGGCCGGCATGGGGACGGCGATCCAGCCGGATTCTGCCACCGCTGTTGGGTAGGCTCGAGAGCCTCCGCGGCGTAACCCAAATTCGGTACCGGCCTCGAGAATCGTGTTGAGGACGATTTGGGCGTCTTGGGCGGGCCCCATGAGTTCTAGACCGTTGATTTTGCCGGGGACTTTGGCCATGCCGTGGTTCAGTGCGGTCACGGTGCGTCCGGCGATGGTCAGGTGTCCCATGTGAAAGAACTTGATGGGATCTAGTGCGCGGCCCTGGGCTTTTTCGAGAACGTCTTGGGCTAGCGGGCCGGTGATTTGATACCGATATTTTTGCCGCTCACGCAGATCAGGTGCCATCACGTCCATGTTCAGTTCGACGTCATAGTGTTCAGTTTCGGCAATGTAGGTGAGCCAGTCTTGTGCTATCGGCACGCCCACCAGACTGAAGTGGTCGTCGTCTAGGCCGAAGAGGATTTCATCGCCGATCACGTAACCATCGTGGTTGACGGCGACGAACTGTTTGGCTTTGCCTTGACCGAAAGTGGAGAAGTCATTGATCCCGGTATCGGTGAGTAGCTGCAGTGCGTCGGGGCCGGTGATGGTTAGGTCGTTCATGTGGAATGACTGGTCAAAAAGCACGCAGGTATTTTTCCACGCCCATTGTTCGTCGTACCAGCCACCGTGTTCGGTGGGGTATTGGAATTGATGGCGTGCGGTTGGGGCAGCCCGCATCATGTCCACAATGTTGTCTGTGGCTTGGAGTTTTTCTTCGAGACTGGTCATGACGGACCTCACCATTCGGTGCCAGATTGAAACTTGATTTCTCACCCGGTTCGGGCGCTCACACTGACCCGAAGACCACGCGTTTTTCCAGTGTAAGTCGCATAATTTTTCTCAACCAGCGCGCCGCCGGATGCCTGCCGCTTGCCCTAGTCACCGTGTTTTCTGTTGTTCAACGCTCGGCCGCCCGGTTTCTTTCAGGTGGATCGCGGCTATTCTGTTTGAGCGGTATTTTGCGTACCGGTCTGTGTTGTGGCACGTTTGGGCTTGACTGGCGCAAACAGCAGCCAAGCTGCCGTTGCTGATCCGAATACAAACCAGACGGCCCACCATGGGAAACCCGGACCAGGAACGGTCAGGGCATGCTCTTGCGGTTCAGGGTCAGCAATGCGTTCAGCGTGCACCAAGAAACGGTGGCTGTTAATACCAATCGGTGAGCAGGTAAAGAGCGTGACCCAGTCCTCGCCGTCGATGATCCGAAGTGATTCGGTCTGGTTTGGTAGCACGGTTTCTGTCTTTCGAACCGCATAGTAGTGGTCTTCACCCAACACGCTGATCCAGAAGATGTCGCCCACCTCAGCTTCGAGAAGTCCGGTGAACAGCTCAGCATGTACAAGGCCAGAATGAGCAGTCAGGACGGATCGCGTGGATGGGCCACCTACTGGTAAGGAGGTGCCGTAAAGATGCCCAGCACCTTTGGCGATCGTATCGTCTTCGGTGCCGTGATATACCGGCAGCGCAATGTCTACGTCCGGGTAGTTAACGGTCCCGATGGCATCGGTTCCGCTCAACCGCAACATCTGTTCATAGGCCTGGTATATGTCGGTGTCAAGGGCAGCATGTTCTTGCGGTGAAATATACGGATCGGTTAACGGTCCGGGCTCGAGCTCGTCGTTATAAGCATAGGCGGCGTCCAGAATACGCTGACGGTCTTGCGCGGGTGTTTGTTCGGCTCGTTGAGTGTAGCCGGTAATTTCGGAGGCCTGTCCCAGCCGAGAGAACCAGTCTGCAGCATCAGAATAGACAAGTAGGCCAATGCCGATCATGGCGACCAATTGGAGCAGGATGGCACCAAATCTGGTCTGAGACTTTTTCGCAACGATTTCTTGCGGTGGCGCAGTGTTGGGGTAAAAAATATTGTGAGAACTCATCAGGCACCACCATTGACTGTGTGACGGCGTCGCACAGCGTATATCCCGGCTGCCAAGAAGGCGAGTGCTGCGAGGATCAGTCCTACGATGCGCGCGCCCGTGGAAGCTAACCCGGTGGTGTCTTGGGAATTATCACCCGGAATGATGCCGGCATGCTGATCGTCGTCACTATCCGGCTCCTTGAGGTGATCATCATCAATGCCCGGAGGTGATGTGTCTAAGGGGTGTTCGGCTTCAAGGGTTAGTTCGTAGACTTCCAGTGCAGAGGTCAATTCTACCTCGGTGGGGTCTGTTGCACCTACCCAGGGGGTCGGGAAGCTCTGGGGTTGTATGTAATAGAAGTCAAAAAGTGGGTCTGAGCTGTCTCGCACCAGCCCGTTGACGAACCCGGAGAGCCGAAGCCCGTTGATGCGCAAGCTGCCATCGGCCTTAGTGGTCCATTGGTCGGCACCGTTGATCGTTAGCGGGTTGTGTCCTCGTAACGCGTCGTCCGCGCTGCCATACAGTTGGAAAACCACACCGGCAATAAGGTTTTGCGGATTATTTCGTTCGTGCACCAAGACCTGCAGATCACCAAATTTTGTGGTGGCGGTATCGCTTACTATTTGGGCGTTATTAACGGTTAGTTGCACTTCGTTGGTGTGCTCGCCAGAACTGGTCACCGGAGCATTGTAGGTTACCTGTAGATGTGCGCTGGGGTTCGTCTGGCGGGCTTGTACGAGTTTTGCTCGGCCGGTGGCGGTGAACGTGATTTCAAAGCCTTCCTGGCCGTCGACGTTTCGTGACCTCACGGTGTAATCGGTGTCTGGCACGAGGCGGGCACCGGTGGATACACTCACGTTCATATCAAGCCGCTGACTAAGCTTTACTCCGGCGCCGAGCAGATTGAGAAGCTGATATCGGTCGAGGCTGGTCTGTTGAGGTATCGAAGCACTGATCTGCCAGGTGATATCGTCACCAATTTGCACAGCGTTTTCATCGACGACCGAGAGGCTAACGTCAACCGGAGCGTTCTTTGGGTAGACGTGGACGGTTTCTAGCCAGCCTGAATTTGTTGGATGCCGCATGGGCAGTAGTACAAGGAACGGATCGGTTGGGACCACACCGGCTGGGGTTCTGGTTTCTTCCACCACGTAAAGCCCTGTGTCGAGTAGTCCCATAGTCAATTTGCCTTGCGCGTTGGTTATTCCAGTACGCGTCGGCTCCCTA
>NZ_DYXC01000108.1 GCF_020742345.1 Enteractinococcus helveticum
TAGGACGGCGGTCCAGGCTTCGTCGCTGTCCTCGTCGAAGTTTTGTTGGACCTCACCAATCTGGATGCTGGTTTCGCCATCTAAGACCGCCCAGGCGCCGTCGGCATAGATTTGTTCCCATTTATAAATCAGCTGGTTGCAGGCTTCACACACGTAGTGGGTTACTTGTTCGATGGGTTCGGTGTCACCGGTTAAACGCCCGTAATCTACGGCTTGCCAGAAATATTCGACTGTGGCCCGGGCGCCGGCAGCACTGTTGTCATGTACCGCTTCTGGCAGCACCGGTTTGGGCACATTTTGTGCCGGCCCGTTAGGCGAGGCAGCAACATATTCTTTGGTCTCGGCGGCCTCGATACTCGGTGATGGGTCGTTAGGTATTTCATCTGCCTGGCTTGCGGAACACCCGCTCAACACCAGGGCCAGGCCGATGGCTAGGGAGGCGATTTTTATGACGGAGCGTTTCTTCAGTGGTGTCGTCATCACAGCTACTTTCTCGTCGGCATCGTCTAGGACTGGTATCTAACCTATGGGGGATGTCGACTCAGCGCTTGGGCAGTTATCAAAATTGTGGATAACTTTGAAACGCTACGCTGCCATGGTGACAAAACGGTGCGTTAATGAACCGCCTGTGTATGGTTGGCAACAGCCACCGAACGGGTGCAAACCTGAATTCACCGCTACTTTTGGTGGTCAGGGTGATTCAGCGTTGTCGTCACGCTGGCCAGACGCCCGAGGCGCCGCGGCGGTGTGATCCAACTAGGTGGGTGTCGATGATCCCAATGGCTTCCATCAGCGCGTACATCGTGGTAGGGCCCACGAAAGTGAACCCTTCCTTGCGCAGGGCCTTGGCTAGTGCCACCGATTCGGGGGACTGTGTGGGGATCTCGGCGACAGTGTGGGGCACCGGTGTTGTGGCAGGTTGAAATGACCACACGAACTGGGCCAGGCCGCCCTTATCGCGTAGGCGGATGGTCGCCTTTGCGTTGGTGATTGTCGCCTGAATCTTAGCCCGGTTGCGCACGATCCCGGCATTATTGATGAGTCGTTGAATCTCAGGTGCTCCGTAGCGCGCGACCCGTTCGGGGTCGAAGCCGTCGAATGCCACACGGAAGGCGGGGCGCTTGCGGAGGATCGTTGCCCACGACAACCCTGCTTGGAAGGCTTCCAGACTGATGCGCTCAAATATGCCCTGTTCGTCACGTACGGGCATGCCCCATTCGGTGTCGTAATACGCGCGCAGCATTGGATCATTACTCGCCCATGCCGGGCGGGCCAGGCCATCATCGCCGACGACGACGCCCGGATCCTGTGACGACGACACCCCGGTGGGTCCTGCGCTTTCGGGTGTGCGCAATGGCTGCTTCTTTGGTTCAGGTGGATACGCGGGATGGTTCATGCTGCTTTTTCCAATTCCAGCAGGGTCGTTTTGGCGTCCAAGCCGCCAATGTAGCCGCCCAGGCCACCGTCAGTTCGCAGTACCCGGTGGCAGGGCACCACCACCGGCAGCGGGTTGGTGGCACATGCGGTGCCGACCGCCCGGACAGCCTTCGGGTTGCCGACCAGTTCGGCCACCTTTTTATAGGAGTAGGTGTTGCCGTAGGCGATATTGGGTAGGTAGCGCTGCACTATTTGCCGAAACCCCGTGGACAGCGCGTAGTCCAAGGGGACATCGAAAGACTGCCGTGTCCCGGCGAAGTACTCGTCCAACTCGGCTGCCACCGCGTCCAGTCGGCGGGGTGCTTCCAGTACTCGGGGGCTGATGTTGTGTGCCAGCGAAGCAAGCACGGTCTCGAAGTCTTCGCATTCAAATGCCACCCGTACAAGCCCGGTTTCGGTGGCTGCCAGCAGGAGGGCTCCGACCGGCGTGTCAATGGTTCGGTAGGCGACATCAAGGAGCCTGCGTTCGTCAGCCAGTGCGGCCAGGTGGGCATGCAGGTCCTCTAGCGCACCGGTTTCGACTGGAAACAGGGCGTCGTATTCGGCCCTCGTGCCGTATTGGGCCGGGTGATTCATGTTGGTTGGTGTGTTCTCACTCATCGGGGTGCTCCTGTCGTGTGCTCGGCCGCCTGATAGGTCTGTCTCAAGTTCTTGATTCCGTCGGCTGCGGCCCTACGCACCGCCTGGGCACTGCCGCCAATCAGTTCGGCGGTCTCGGCGTGCGGCAGCCCACCGAGGTAGTGGTAGGCCACCGCGAGTCGTTGCCGCTCCGGCAGCGCGGCCACCGCCTGCCATATCTGGTACTCATCGGCTCCTGGGTTGCCCAGGGTCGAAGGCTGTTCTGGGACGACGTCGGTGGGGATCGCCTGTCGAGCCCGTTTGCGCGTAATGTCAATCGCCTTGCGGTGAGCAACACGCACCAGCCATGCTTCAACGTTGGTGTCGGCGTCCAATTCGGGCCAGGCTTTCAGCGCGGCCAGGAATGTCTCGGACCATGCATCGTCGGCATCCGCGCCAAACCCCACCACGGCGCGGCAGACCCGCAGCACGGTGGCCCCGTGCCGTATAACGGCCTGTTCGAATGGATAGTGCATCTTCATCACTGAGTAAACGCGTCAGCCGACCAGAATGTGAGATCCACGTTTTCTCCCACCGCCGTCACCCACAATGCATGCTTTTACTTTAACCGGTCAATTATTCGTTGCCCATAGCTCGGATCGGGTGGGTAAGCGGCTTGGAGGGTGTCGAATCTGGTCGGTTTATAGAAGTGCGTGCGATATTGCGAGAATAACCGGAAGCTTTCATAGCCACCCCAGGTCCCGAATCCGGCAGCGCCGGTGTAGTTATGCGGTAGCGACGGCAGAGCAGCTTGAATAATAGTCGCGTTCATCACGGCGGCCCCGGCGTTAATGCGGTGCATAAAGTCTTTGCGGATGCGCCGTCGTTCAGAAAACAGGTAGGCGGCCGGGGCGGTGGGTTTGGCGTTGACGAATTCAACCGCCTCGTCATAGGTGTCGACCACCAGGATGGGCAAGATTGGTCCTAAGATTTGTTCCTGCATGATCGCCGAATTCGGGTCAACATCAGCCAGGATGGTTGGGGCCAGGAAGGCGGATGCAATATTGTATTTGCCCCCGTGCACGAGCCGGGCGGGGGTGACACCCACAGCTCCTTTAGTGGTGGCGCGAATCAGATCGACCAGTCGTTGGGTGTGTTGCGGGGAAATGATCCGACCGAATTGTTTGGCCGTGTCCGGGGTGGGACCGTAGAACTCTTGGATCGCATCAATGACGCCCTGTTGGACTTTGGCAGCGACGTCGTACCCAACGGCAATCAGGTAGTCGGGACTGACCAGACTCTGGCCGGCGTTGGTGAATTTGCCATAAGCAATGCGCCGTCCGATAGTTTTCCAGTCGGTGCCGTCGACGACGATGACCGGGGATTTGCCGCCCAGCTGCAGTGTGACCGGGGTGAGCTGTTGGGCGGCCCGCTGGTATACGCGGCGGCCGAGACTTTCCGAGCCGGTAAAAAATAGGTGATCCAGTGGTTGATCGACGAGTTCTTCCAGGGCGGCTTCTGCCCCGGTGACGGTCACAATCGAACGCGGGTTGAGGTATTCCGGCAGGATACTGCCTAAGAGTTTGGCGGTGCGCGGGGCGTGCATAGAGGGTTTGAGCACCATGCAGTTGCCCGCAGCCACGGCACCCACCAGGGGTGCTAGCAGACTGTAGAACGGGTAGGTCCAGTTGCCCACAATGCCCACCACACCCAGCGGGCGGGGTTTGACCATGGCTTTGCCGGGACGCAGACCGTATGGGATGGACCGGGGTTGGGGTTCCATCCAGTCGGTCAGGTGCAATAAGGCATAGGAAATTTCGTCTTGCACCGGAATGAACTCGCATTGGTTCGTTTGGGCTGAGGATTTACCAATGTCTTGCCACAGGGCGTCCTGAATGTCTGTCGAATAATCTTCGAAGACTTCGCGTAGTGCTTTGAGCTGGTCGATGCGAAAGGAGCGCGAATGGGTGGCTCGGGTCGCGGCGAAGGCTCTGAGTTCGGCCATCCGAGCGGATAACGTGTGGTGGGCTCCAGTGGTCATGTCTTTAACCGTACGATACTTCAAAGCTTAGATATTGGTGCCATGCTGAATTGCTCGACTAGACTTCGGGGCATGGCTGCAGCTTCGCGACGCACTAAGTTCATTGTGTGGGGTGTTGTGCTGGCACTTTTTGCCGGTGGCGCATGGTTTGCGTACTCGACCCTACGGGCTAGTTTCCAACCCCTTGGTGTCATCGCCAACCCTTTTCCCACCGACACACAGCGGCCCGCGGGCTCAGATGCGCCACGTGGTCCGGTGAACTTTCTGGTCTTTGGTCAGGCAGCCGGCCAGCATCAGACCCTATCAGTCTTCCATTTAGCCGATGGGCGTCGTCGGGTGGATATTGTCAATTTTCCGCGCAATTTTGCTCAGGTCACGGATATTCAGGATATTCCGGGCACCGTCAGCGAGATTGAGGCGCTCACCGGGGCGCGCATGGAGCACGTGATGCGCTGGGATTTGGAGTTCCTCACCCGGTTGGAGACCGCTCCGGGAGCCGCCGCGGCAGTGCTGACGGATCCAACGGCACTGGATGCCGACGACGTCTGGCAGTCCGTATTGCAGGAGACCCTGAGCGTCCAGGACGCCGGGCAACTCAGGACACTGGCCTCCACGCTGACGCCGTTTGTGGATGCTGACGCGCAGTTGGATACCGGCCGGATTACTGATTTGGCCAAATCATTACGCCACGTCTCACCGGAAAATGTGACCTCCTGTGTGCTGCCGGAAGCCCTGACGGATCAGGAACAGGCCAAGCTGCAACGCTTTTTCGAAACCGGTGGGCCGCGACGGTGCGCCGAGATGTTCTAAAACCTTGCACCGGTGAGGTAACGGGCCCTAGGTTATTCGGGCAGGGTGAGTAGGTGTTCTATCATCTCTGCTACGCCGTCGTCATCACAGGCCGGTGCCACGACGTTGGCTTCTACAAAGAGGGCCGGATTTCCGGAGGCCACCGCATAACCGGTGCCTGCCCAGCGCAGCATTTGTTCGTCGTTGCGTTGATCTCCGAACGCTACAACATCATTGGCATGAATACCCAGGCTGGCGGCATAGTCGGCCAGGGTGGAGGCCTTGTGAATGTCGCCGCGGGAAATTTCTAATAGGGCCACCCCGGGAACCGAATGGGTGACCTGCACCAGGGTGCCAAAATGCGAGCGCACAGCCAACAGTAGGTCATCTGGGTCGTGGCCGTTGACCT
>NZ_DYXC01000109.1 GCF_020742345.1 Enteractinococcus helveticum
GCAAGCGTTATCCGGATCGATGGTATCTTCCCGGTCAGAGCGTTGGGCCCACCGGACACCGGCGTTGAGCGTATTTACGAAATCATAGTTTGTAGGGCGCTCTTCGGTATCAGTGAAACCCGAGCCGCCGAAATCTAGGGTTCCGGCAGAGACCGCCGGTAGGATCATCGCAAAATCCTGTTCCACCGTTCGCAACTCGAGTCCTAACACCCCGGCTAATGCGCGGGCCAGGTCGACTTCCAGCCCGATAATCTCGCCCTGAGAATTTTTGAATTCAAAAGGTGCAAACGGCGGGTTGGTACCCATGCTCAGATAGCCTTTGGCCGCAATGTCATCAGGTACCAGCGCGGAGATCTCAGGGTTTTCGTCCGGAACGATTTCCTGCCATCCCTCGGGGTTGCCTTGCTCTTCGTTCGTCACGCAACCGGTGAACAACACGCTAGCCAGCATTGCACCGACGACGCTTTTGAGTAGCATCCGACGCACCGGCGACGACGGGATAAGGCGAGGGGAGACGGGCATGGAGAAAGTCTAACCGTCTTGAGCATCCCGGAAGGCATTATTGAGTGATTCTAGTGGCAGAAATCAGTGTTGCTGGGCGGTCAATGAATGCAACGTCAGATCGCACACGGCTGTGCGTCAGGGGAGTTATCGGTGGGGCAAATGGCCTCGGGCACGAGTGAGTTCACAAGCTCCGCATAAAAGAGTGTTCCATTGAATGGATGTTGGGTGTATTCGTTTTTCAGCGCGGTACCCTGGCTTTATGAAATCTAGATCACAAAGAGTTGCGGACAAAGTTGTTTTTATCACGGGAGCTGCCTCTGGCATGGGTGCATCACACGCGCGCATGTTGGCTGCTGAGGGTGCCAACGTGGTCATTGCTGATATTGATGAGGCTGGCGGTAAGGCACTGAGCCAAGAAATTGGCGAAGATCGCGCACTCTTTGTCAGCTTGGACGTCACGAAGTATGAAAACTGGCAACAAGCGGTTGACCGCACGATTGAACGGTTCGGCAAAATGGATGTGCTTATTAATAATGCGGGGATATTCTCTGCTGGGTCAGTCGAAGATGCCAGTCTCGCCGACTGGGAAAAGACTATCGCCATTGACTTGACGGGAACATTCTTGGGAATGAAAGCGGCTGTACCGCACTTGAAGAAAAATACGACGTCGTCGATTATAAATATTTCATCAATTGCCGGCGTAACAGGCTTTAAAAATCGCGCAGCCTACTCTGCTGCTAAATGGGGCGTGCAAGGCCTCACGAAAACCTCAGCCTTAGATTTTGGAGAATATAATATTCGGGTCAATGCGATTCACCCGGGAAGTGTAGAGACACCATTGACCGCAAATCTGAAAAGAGGTTTGGGTCAGATCCCGTTAGGTAGGGCTGCCCAGGTCGAAGAAATTTCACACTTGGTCGTGTATCTGGCTTCGGATGAGTCTACGTTTACCACTGGGGGTACTTTTGTGGTGGATGGTGGTGAGACTGCGGGGAATAACCTGCGTGACGACCAGTAAGCTCGGAAACGGTTCAACACGACGGCCCGGTTTGAGGGGCCTGCGGGTTTTTAAATTCTAGTAAGAGGAGCTTCATGGCAAATTCTCCGTCTGGGGAGTCACTTATTAGCAGGGCCGTTCGTGTGCTGGGAGCGTTAGCCGACCAAAACACCAAGGGCAAAAGCGTCCGCGAGACGGCCGATCTAGCCCGCTTACCCGTTTCTACAACCTACAGAATTTTATCTGAACTAGAAGTTGAAGGGTTAGTGTCCCGCGTCGATTCCAACAGCGGGTGGAAGCATGGCACACGGTTGTGGGAGTTGGCGTTGAGTGGTGCGCCACTGGAAGGACTACGCGAAGCTGCTGTTGCGTCTATGGAAGACCTGGTTGCAAACCTCGAGGTTCATGTCTCACTTGGGATCTTGGATCGAAATGAGGTGCTGTATATTGAGCGGCTTGCACCGCATTCCTTGACGGAGAATATAACAGCGGTAGCCGGTCGGCTGCCGGCTCATGCCACTTCTGCAGGTCTGGTTCTGATGGCCTATGCATCGCAGGCTGAACAAGACCTTTTGCTCAGTCGTAAGCTCAAAAAGTTCACGGAGACCACCGTGACAGATCCCAGTGAGCTGCGGCGTATTTTGGCAGTGATTCGACGCGATGGGTTTTTTATTGCTCCTGGGGCGATTATCGCTGAGTCGACCGGGATCTCAGTGCCCATATTTGGTGAGTTGGGCAACGCCATCGCTGTTCTGACCGTCATCGTTCCTGCCAGTCATGAATCGCCCGAAAGATTTGTTACTCACCTGAAATTTGCTTGTGCAGGAATTCAGCGCCAACTTGGCGTGGAGCCAAATAGGGGAGTGGGCTTTTCTCGCCGCACTGCTGCTGCACCACAAGAACGATGAGGTGTTTCATTCAATAGACTCAGCTGATCCATTGAATGAAACACCGGCCCCCAGGGCCGGATGAGGCGGTGCATGATGTAGATCACTTCTAACGCGAAAGGTGATTTACGCCATGAAAATTTTGGGGCATCGTACTCTTGCCGAACAGTATGACCTGGTTGTGGTTGGCTCCGGGGCTGCCGGTCTGACGTCAGCTGCTACTGCTGCTGAATCTGGGCTAAAAGTCCTCGTCATCGAAAAGTCAGAGCTGCTGGGCGGCACCTCTGCAGTCTCCGGCGGCATGCTGTGGGTCGTTGATAATCATTACGCGCAGCAAAACGGCGTGGAGGATTCAAAATCTGCCGGACGTGAGTATGTTGAAGCCGTTTCGCGTGGACGTGGACGCCACGAACTGCTCGATGCCGCAGTCAACCATGGCGCCGAGATGCTGCGCTACGTAGACGAAAAACTCGGTGTCGAGTTTATTTTCCTGAATAATTTCCCTGACTATCGTCAAGATCTACCGGGTGCGGCAAAAGGCGGCCGAACAGTCGAACCCCAGTTGTTTAACTATCGCGACTCCCTGGGGGACCTGGCCAAATATATTCGAACGGATGGCCGTCACCCATACACAATGCAGGAATATGAAACCTGGGGAGCTTTTACACGATTCCCCTGGGATGAGCTACAAGAGCGCATGGATTCCGGCATCGCAGCAAAAGGCCACGCACTGGTTTCCATGTTGGTGGCAGCCTGTCAGCGTTACGGGGTAACGTTCGCCGTTGAAACACAAGTTGAACGACTCCTCGTGAATGATAATGCCGTAACCGGTATTGTCACCGCGCAAGGCCAAGAAATTACGTCCGGGGCAGTCATGCTGGCATCCGGTGGCTTTGAATGGGACCAGACATTGGCAGACTCCATGTTGGCTTCACGTCTATATACGGTCTGCTCTCCGCCGTCGAATACTGGCGACGGGCTGAAAATGGCACAGCGAATTGGGTCAGCAACGCGAGGAACCCGTGAAGCTTGGTGGGCACCCATGTCATTGACCGGTGGCATCAGAGACGGTCGTGCCATTGGATCACTTCTGCGTTTTGAACGACAAGGCCCCGGTTCGATTATGGTCAACCGACACGGCCAGCGGTTTGCAAACGAAGCACAAAACTATAACGATCTTGCACGGTGTTTGCAGTCCTGGGATTCGACGAATAATCAGACCCTCAATACTCCGGCGCACGTGATCTTTGACCAGTCCTATCTGGAACGCTATGGAATATTAGACCACCGGGCCGGCCAGCAAACCCCGTCCTACCTGCATCAAGCTGCCACGCTGGAAGAACTCGCAGAAATAATTCACGTACCGGCCGACGCACTGGTAGCAACTGTTGATCGATTCAATGCAATGGCGATCGACGGAGTTGACCGGGACCACGGCCGAGGCGATTCAGCATACGACCGTTATTGGGGTGATGCCCAATGTCCATGGCCGAACCCGTCACTTGGCCCGTTGCAATACGGACCCTACTACGCACTCGAAGTTGTCAACGGAGCCTTCGGCACCAGCGGCGGAGTGGGAACTGATGGAAACGGGCGAGTTGTCGACGTTGACGACATACCAATCCCAGGACTCTACGCAGCCGGCAACGTGGCTGATTCGCCCTATGCATCCGGATATCCAGGAGCCGGCGCCACGCTGGGTCCGTTGATGACCCTGGCATATCTTGCCGCACGCGACGTTGTTGATCAGGCAGCTACACAACGCAGTGCATCCAAGGAAGTGCTGGTCTAAATGCTTCGACACATCGTTCTGTTCAAATGGAAAGACTCCTTTACCCACGACATCCGTGACCAATGGATTATTGGGCTAGAAGCCATGATCGGCAACATTCCCGGCATGATTCGTCTCATTCACGGCCCCGATGTCCTGTCCACGGATAAATCGTGGGACCACGCAATTATCGCCGATTTCGAATCCGTCGATGCCCTTCAGGTGTACAACACCCATCCGTTGCACGAAGCGATCAAACCATATTCACTACCCAACGTTGAAGATATTGCTTACGTCGATTTACAGATCAATGATTCAGCAGCAGCTGATAACCAACAGGAGACCTCATCATGAGCGCACCAACTCCACAACTCGAACACCGTCAAAGCCCCAAAAAGGCCGCACTCGCCTCATTTTTAGGCTCGACCCTGGAATACTATGATTTCTTCATCTATGGGACGGCAGCTGCATTAGTTTTTCCGCAACTGTTCTTCCCAGAAGGTAATGAAGTCGTGGCTACGATCGGTGCTTTCGCAACCTTCGGAGTAGCCTATATAGCCCGACCGCTTGGCGGGCTGGTGATGGGGCACTTTGGCGATCGACTGGGACGCAAGAACGTGCTGCTGTTGACGTTGCTCATCATGGGAATTGCTTCTCTTGGCATCGGACTGTTACCGACATATGGGCAGATCGGGCTGTGGGCAACCGTGTTATTAGTCATCGGCCGATTGGCCCAAGGATTCTCAGCCGGCGCTGAGTCTGCCGGAGCGTCCTCGCTAACTTTAGAACACTCACCGGAAGGTCGCCGCGGGTTCTTTACATCCTTTGTGATGACCGGTTATGCCTCCGGTATGGTGCTGTCGACCCTGGTATTCATTCCGGTATCGATGCTCCCAGAAGAGCACATGATGACCTGGGGATGGCGAGTACCATTCTGGTTGTCGGTACTAGTCTTGGCCCTAGCGTTCTGGGTTCGAACAAAACTCGATGAAACACCAGTTTTCGAAGACGACGTGAAAAAGGAACACACCCGGGGCGCTCCAGCCGGGCTGGCACTGAAATACCAAGGTTTCGATGTCTTACGTGTTCTGCTAATGTCTATCTTCTCCGTCATGCAAACCATTTTGACTGTCTTCGGTTTGGCATACGCGACTGATCAGGGCGGATTTGAACGGGCCGAAATTCTTGGGGTCAACGCCACAGCCATCGGGTTGTCGATGCTGGTCATGCCAGCCTTTGGGATCTTGTCAGACAAGATCGGTCGCAAACCCATGATGCTGTTTGCCATGATTGGCAGTGCCATCTCACTGTTCCTATATTTCATGGCGTTAGGTACCGGCAATATTTGGTTGGTCTTCATGGCCACAGTGTTGTTTATGACCATCTGCTATTCCGGGTTCAACGGGGTGTGGCCAACCTTCTTCGCTGAACTCTTTGCTACACCGCTGCGCTACACCGGCATGGCCATGGGCAATCAGCTGGGACTGGTAGTTGCCGGCTTCGGACCAATGATCGGCGGACTCCTACTTGCCGATGGTGTATTCGGATGGATTCCGGTGGCTATCTTCGGAGCCGTTTGCTCGCTACTGGCTATCTTGGCCGTCCTATCGGCGCGCGAAACCGCCTTTACGCCGGTCAAAGATCTCGGGGAACCCTATTGGAAAGCCCAGCGACTTCAGGACTCATCCGTCAAGATTACTACCCCACCAACCTCCCCGGTTGCCTAACCACACTCAACCGTTATGGAAGGAACAAATATTTATGTCATACACTCCATCACCTGCCCGTGACTACGATGTTCTTGTTGTGGGGTCAGGCATCGCAGGGCTCTCCACAGCCATTGCCGCGGCTCATCGTGGATTGCGAGTCGTCGTCGCCGAACAAAATCCGTATTTTGGTGGGACTACCGCGATCTCCGCTGGCTGGGCCTGGGTGCCAGGCAACCCGGCTGGTCAAAAAGCCGGTGATTCGAAAGACGAAGTGAAAACCTATCTGAAAGCGCTGGCCCCGGAAAATTTTAACGAAGAACGCATTGACACATTTTTGGACACTGTTCCGGAAGCTATTAATTTCTTCGAAAACCACACCGAAGTGAATTTCGTCTACCCCGAAAAGGCGCCAGACTACCAAATGGATCTCCCCGGCGCACGAATTGGCGGCAGAGCCATCTTACCTGGCGATGCTGATGCGAGAATTTTGGGGAAGCGTCGTAAGGAACTTCAGCCGTATCTCAGTTCCTATACGGTATTTGGTTATATGCCACAGGTGGGTGATGACCTGACCCAATTTCTTTACGCAAACCGTTCGCTAAAATCCTTTGCTTATGCTGGTACCAAATTGACTCGAACCTGGTTTGACCAATTGACCAAAGGCCAGCCGATCAAACGAACCAACGGGTCAGCAATGATCACTCGCATGGTGAAATCTGCGCTCGATGCCGGCGTGGAGATTTGGACGTCCACTCCCGTGGAATCATTGATACAGCATGACGACGGCGCGATTACCGGAGCCGTCCTTGGCGGAGGCCGTCACAGTGGTGCGGTCAATGCCCGATACGGTGTGGTGCTGGCCGGTGGTGGATTTACCGGTAATGCCACACTGCGCCGAAAATACTTCGATCACGACCCAGAAGGCACCAACCACATCACCCCGACGGTGGGACACAACGGTTCAAGTGCTGTGCTGGCCATCAATGCGGGCGGACAGATCAGTAACGATGTCTTCACTCCGGGTTCGTGGGCACCAGTCACTGAATTCAAACAACTCAGTGACGACCGGCAGCGGTTGTTTCCCCACCTTCGACAAATCGGGTTACCCGGAATGATCACCGTGGATCGTCGTGGCAAGCGCTTTGGGAATGAAGCACTGAGCTACCATGACTTTGGCCGCCAACTGTTGGAACACGACAAAAATGAAACCGACACCTATGCATGGATCATCGCTGATGAAAAATGCATGGACACCTACGGGATCGGGTATGCAAAACCGTGGCCGATTCCACGCCAATACTTCTACGACACCGGCTTTCTCCTGAAAGCCACCACGCTGCGAGAACTGGCCGAAAAAATCGGTGCCGACCCAGCGGTTTTGGAAGTAACCGTAGAACGGTTCAATGGTTTTGCTCGAAAGGGCGAGGACGAAGATTTCGGACGGGGATCTACCGCGTATAACCATTTCCGTGGCGATCCGTCACACAAACCCAACCCAAACCTGGCTGAACTGAAGAAGGCACCATATTATGCGGTGCGTATCAGAATGGGCGATCTTGGCTCATTTGCCGGACTCGATGTTGATAACGACGCCGCCGTGCTCAATACTGCAGGCCAACAGATCGCAGGTCTTTACGCTGTGGGAGCTGCCGCGGTTTCAGTATTTGGAGGCGGATACCCCGGTTACGGATCACACATTGGTCCTGCCATGGTCTTTGGCTACCGGCTAGGACGTGACATTGGCTCGCGGGGCGTTGCTCAGAGCGTAGATAACAGCACACACTCCATGACGAGCGCGCGCAGATAGCCTATTCATGATGGTGGCTGCTTCGTGACACCAGAAGCAGGCACCATCAACGCTATATGGCCGACAGCCGGCCATATAGCGTTACATACTTGTACGGCCAGCGGTGGTTAGATTTGCAGGATTGCCCGGGCAATCACAAAGTAAATAATGAGCCCGGTGGCATCGACAAACGTCGAGATAAATGGGTTGGAAAACACGGCCGGATCGACTTTGATCGCACTAGCGATTGCGGGCATGACACCACCTACGCATGCGGCGACGGTACAGATAGCCAGCAGCGTTAGCCCAATCACCACACCAACGTCCAGAGCGAAGAAGGCCCAGGCAACCAAAAACCCGAGTGATCCAAGCGATACACCGAGCATGAACCCGGTGCGTAATTCGCGGATAAATACGCGGAAAATATCGCGAGGCTGAATATCATCTAAAGCCAACGCACGGGTCACTGTCGTAGCCGCCTGGTTGCCTGTGTTGCCGCCAATGCCGATTAGCAGCGGCACAAATAATGCCAATACACTGACGGCTTCTAGCGTTTCTTCAAACACCGCCATGACTTGTACTGTCAGGGTGGCACCGATGGCTAGGACCAGAAGCCAGGTAAAGCGGCTGCGAACGAGGCGCGACACCGGAGTGGAGAGGTAAGGCCGACGCAGTGGTTCAACACCACCTTGACGCGAGACGTCT
The DNA here is from genome assembly GCF_020742345.1 of Enteractinococcus helveticum. Classification (GTDB taxonomy): domain Bacteria; phylum Actinomycetota; class Actinomycetes; order Actinomycetales; family Micrococcaceae; genus Yaniella; species Yaniella helvetica_A. The sequence continues at coordinate 8,360 of NZ_DYXC01000109.1, forward strand.
TCGGACTCTTCAAATTCGAGAATCCGGACGGCGTCGTCGAGGGTAAAAATTCCTACCAGGCGTTCTTCATGATCGACCACTGATACTGCAAATTGTCCACGACGTGCGGTGCGACGGGCTACCACCTCATCGTCCTCGGAAACATCTGCGGTAATAGTGGATTCCATGAGGTTTTCTATCAGCTGGGTTTCTTGCGCACCCAAGAGTTGCCGCAGGTTGATTGCCCCAACGACTCGCCTTCCTGAGTCGATTACGGGCAAATAGTACACGGTTTCCACGGTGTCTAAACGTTGTTGGACTCGGGCGAGCGCTTCAGCGGCGGTATGCCAGGGACGCAGCGTCACAAACTGGGGGCTCATGCGGCGTCCAATGGAGTTTGCCGGATAACCCAACAGGGTGGACGTTTCTTCGCGCTGGCTGTCATCAAGGCCGCGCAACAGTCGCGAAGCTACCGTGGCGGGCAGTTCGTCGAGTAACCAGACGCGATCATCCGGGGCGAGCTCGTTAAAAAGTTCCGCGGTGTCGTGTTCTTGAAGGGCATGCACCAGGTCACTTTGTAAAACCGGTGAAAGTCCTTCGAAAACACGCAGCGCCAGGTCTTTATCTAACAACCGGTAGACGATGGCTCGGCGTTGGTGGCTGAGCCGGTCAAATATTTTGAGAAGTTCAGCGGGTTTTAGCAGGTTGATTTGCCGGGCGACCGTCGTCAAATTTTCTTTGTGCAGGGCGTCCGTGATCGAGCTGATGAGCTCTTGGATGTCTTGGGATTGAGTAATAGCCACAACAATCACTTTCGTTTGAAAACGCGTCGCGGGAAGATTCCCGAAAGATTGATTGCTGGAGCACTACACATGGGTGAGGGTCTCAATGGGCCTCAACCTGATTACTCACGTGACGCGATAACTGGGTGAGCAAAATGGGTGGCGTCCAGCATGGTACTAGAACATAAACTGTCGTCCATTGCGGACACCTCCCTAGATAGTTCGCTCCCCGCGTTTGATATGACGCGTGCGGGAAAGCCTGATTGGCGCTTATTCACCATAACACCGAATGTCTTACTGCCGAATTTGAACGCGTAGCCCTGGCTGCTTACGACAGCCAAGACGCCGGCGCGTTCTGCTCTCAAATTTGGGCGTGTGTCATGTCTTGGGTTGTGGCCAGGGCAGATTCTTCGACTACAGCAGTGGTTTGACCGCTTGGGCTGAAGCCCGGAGCAGTTCAATGATCGGTTGTAGTTTCGTATCGGGCAGTCGGGCGGATGGTGCAAGAACCGATAATGCCGCCAGGATGCGCCCAATAGCGTCCTGAATGGGGACACTCACTGCTGAGATGCCCTCGGTGCTTTCCTCGCGTGAGACCGCGTAGCCATGTTTGCCAATCTGCTGCAATTTCTTGGTCAGTTCAGAAATATCTGTGACCGTGTGGGCCGTTAGAGCTTTTAGGCCATCGGGATAGAGCGCTGCAAGGTCCTGTGGGGATAGTTCTGCTAACTGCACTTTGCCGCCCGCTGTTGCATAGGCCGGTAAATGCGCACCAACTCGCGGACTGGCCCGTAAAGTGTGCGGTGATTCGACCCCGTCAATAAATTCAATGTGCTCACCCATCAGCAGGGATAACGACACTGACTCCTGAGTTATTGTCGCGACGTGTTCCATATGTGATTTCAAAACTCGACGCAGCTTTAACACATCAGCATTCGGGGCTCGACGGTCAATGAGCTTGGCACCTGGCCGATAGATCTTACTTGTGGGATCTTGTACAAGGTAGCGGCGGTGAGCCAATGTGGCCAACAGTCGATGTGCGCTGGATGGCGAAATCTCAAGTTCTTCGGAAACACGCCGAACACGTACTTCGCCACGTTCAGTCACCATATCCATGACGGTCAATGCATTGTCGACGGATTCAATGAGGAAATCTGGAACACCCATGTTTCATAGAATAGAACATCAGGCTGATATTGTTCCGTAATGTTCTGGTGGTTGATTATTCTGTCCGAAAGCTGTGGCTCAAGGTCAGGAGAACATCATGGCGAAAAATTTTCCAATCACCCTTGTCACCATTCTTGCTGCGGGCGGTATAGCACTGACTGGATGCGGTGGCTCGAACGGAACAGAAAGTACGGGCCAAAATGGGCAAACCGCTGATGGCGGCGTTGAACCAGAAACTTCAGAAATTACGGTTGCCGATACAGCCGGTATGCCGTCAACTTTCCTGGAATATGGCGTTGAGGAAGGCTTTTTTGAAGATCAAGGGCTCACCGTTAACGTCGACGTGAGTATCGGTGGAGCCGCGGCAGTGCCTGCTGTGGTCAGTGGGTCCGTACAGATGGCGGGTTCAAATTCCGTGAGTGCAATCATTGCGCACGATAAGGGACTACCGATTCAGATTGTCGCGGCTGGTACCCGCGCAGCTGACCAGCCGGAAGAAGACTTTGCTCGCATCGTCGTCCCTGCTGACAGTCAGATTGAAACTGTGGCAGATCTCGAGAACAAAACAGTAGCAGTCAACACGTTAGAAAATATCAATGACGTCACGATCAAGACGCTCATGGATGATGCCGGGGCTGATAGTTCCACGGTCGAGTTCGCTGAAATGGGATTTCCCGATATGCTGCCTGCGCTCGACAACAATCAGGTTGATGCCGCGCTGTTGATTGAACCATTTGTCTCTATGGCAGAACAAGGGGACACTGTGGCAATCGCGAGTCCTTATGTAGAGACGATGCCTGAACTGATGGTTGGAACCTACCTGACGTCTGCGGAATTCATTGAAAATAATCCGGAAACTGTTGCAGCGTTCCAGCGCGGGCTCGAAGCAACTGGTGCTGCGATTCAAGAAGATCCAACTGCTTTCCGTGCTGCCTTACCCGAAAAGAGCAATATTGATCCGGAGCTTGCCGAAGGCGTACGCCTGCCCGTGTGGCGTGCAGAGGTCGACCGTGAATCTTTGGATTTTTTGAACGAAAAGATGGCTGAGTATGGCCTACTCGAAGAGCCGACCGACATCGAACCACTTGTATACGACGAATGAACTTCCTCAGTCTTATTGCCGAAGCATTACGAATATTCAGGAGAAGGAATGACCGAACATAACGCACCATCCGCTGCATATCGACGAATCGCGACCGAGGAAGCGTGGGCGCCGCCGGAACTATTTGAGACATTCCGACAAATCCTCACCGCCTCGCAAGTGGATGATCCAGGATTGAACAGCCTCATGGGCTATTACGCACTGGGTGACACCGAGCGTCCGAAGTTCATCCGCCACCGGATGACAGACACCGACTCACTTCGGCTCCAAGAAATGACAGCTGCTGGAATTGACCACCAGATCCTGTCTTTGACGGCACCGGGAGTGAACCCGCTGCCAGCTCAACCTGCTACCGAACTGTCGCGACTATCGAATGATCGATTAGTAGAAATCATTCAAGACAACCCACAGAAATTTTCTGGATTGGCCGCGGTCCCCTTCACCGCTGCAGACGCAGGTGCTGCCGAATTAGAACGGGCCGTGCACCTGGGACTCAAAGGAGCAATCCTCAACTCCCACGTGCGAGACCACTACACAGATCGCCCCGAATTCTTTAGCTTCTATGAAGCCGCTGAAGCCTTGGATGTACCAGTCTATCTACACCCCAACGCACCCTCAGCCAGGCTATTGGGACCATTTCACGAACGAGGACTAGACGGTTCGATATATGGTTTCGGTGTGGAGACAGGCCTGCATTTGCTGCGCTTGATCGTATCCGGGATATTTGACCGATACCCGAATCTGAAGATGGTGGTGGGGCATGCTGGTGAAGCGATTCCATTTTGGATTAACAGGATCGACTACATGTACCAGCGTCAGATTGCCGGGGGCCGCTACCCGCATGTCGCTGCGTTGCCGTTGAAGCCTTCCGAATATCTCCGGCGCAATGTTTGGATTACGACTTCAGGAATGAACTGGCCCGATGAAGTCATGTTTACCAGAACCATGATGGGCCGCGACCGTGTCATGTACGCCATGGATTATCCATACCAATACGAACCAGATGAAGTTCAGGCTATGGAAGCCTTGCCGATTTCGGAGGAAGAGAAACAGCGGTTCTTCGAAGGCATTGCCACGGACGTGTTCAAACTCGACCTCGAATAACGCATGGACATCTCGACCGTGTGTCCGGGTGGTTACAGCCAGCCGTTTTGCTGTGCCACTCGGGCCGCCTCGGTCCGGTTGGTCGTCTGGGTCTTACCGATCGCCGCTGACAGGTGATTACGCACCGTCCCAGCCGAAAGATGCAGCCGCGCAGCAATATGTTTGACCGAAGAGCCCGCCAGGGCTTCGCGCAGCACATCGCGCTCGCGGTCCGTCAGCGGATTGGCGCCAGCGCTCAGGGCTTCGGCGGCAAGCACCGGATCAACCGCACTCCCACCGGCATGTACGGTGCGAATGGCCTCGGCCAACTGCTCGGCAGGAGCATCTTTGACCATGAATCCGCGCGCTCCGGCTGCCATGGCACGCTGCAAATATCCGGCACGACCGAACGTCGTCAAAATCAGTATCGCGACGTCGTCACCATAGAACTGAGTAATCTGGCCGGTTGCGGTGATGCCGTCGACTTCGGGCATTTCAATGTCCAACACTGCGACATCAATGGTGTGCTCGCGGATCGCCTCGACCACCCCGGTGCCGTCGGGGAGCTGGGCCACGACGTGCAGGTCGTCTTCCAGGTTCAGTAGCGCGGCTAATCCGGCGCGGACCAGGTGCTGGTCGTCGGCCAGCAGGATGCGAATGGTCACAATCTCACCTCAACACGGGTTCCGGGTTCGCAACGGCATAGCTTCAGGGTACCGCCGGCCGAGGCGACGCGGCGCTGAAGTCCAGTCAAACCGTGGTGGGCGGCGGGGTTGGTGTCGAAGATGCCCACGCCGTCGTCGGTGATGCGGAGCAACATCCGCCCGTCGCATTCGGTGATCGTGATGGTGCAGGTGGCGGCTTGGGCATGCCGGATGACGTTGGTCACGGCCTCGCGGATGACCCAGGCGAAAACTTGTTGCTGTACCAGCGTCAGACGGGGCGGGGTATCGGGGCGGTCCAGTGTGATGCCGGCTGCGGTGAGGGCCTGCTCGGAATGGTCGAGTTGTTCAGCCAGGTCGGGGTGTTGTAGATCAGTGACGGCGGAGCGGACTTCGGATAGTGAGCTACGCGCCAGGGATTCGATGTCGGCCAGTTCAGTTTTAGCAGCGGCCAGGTTGGTGTCGATCAGGCGCTGGGCGAGCTGAACTTTGACGGTGATGGTGGTCAGGGAATGGCCCAGCACGTCGTGGACGGTTGAAGCGAGCTCTTCGCGCTGGGTGGCCAGAGCCAGCTGTTCGGAACGTTCTTTCTGGGTGGCGTCCATTTCCATGCTGATGCGGATGAAGATCATGATGATCGCCGGGGACGCGACCGAGGCGATAAACCAGTTGCCGGAGTCGTCCAGGTTGCCAATGGCAACGATGGCAATTGCGCAGCAGAAGAGGATGACCATGGCGAGCAGGCCGACGGCGATGCGGTGGTTGAAGATCCAGGTGGCCATCAAATACGGCACGATGTTGATGATAGCCGTTGGGGTTACCTGGGCCATGATGATCCCCAGTGCCACCAGAACTGCGGTGTAGACCAGTGTGTTGCCGGTGCGGTTGAAGCCAGTGATTGGTTCAGGGTGCAGGAAGTTGCGCAGGTAGACGACGGGGAAGGCCACGAGTGCGGCCCAGCCGGCAATTTGGGCCGGTAGCGGGGCGGTAGTGTTGAGGAATCCGATGACCGTCCAGGCCATAAAGATCAGCCAGATCCCGGAGGTAAATACGATTGCCCGACGCTCCGGTGGGGTTGCAGGAGCCTCGGGCAGGTAGCCGCCGGTGGTGTATTTCGATAGCGGGTGCATCGGGATTATCGGGCTGTCCTGCGTCGACTCCCCAGTACGCACAGGAGTGCGAAGATCGCCGTCCACGCACCAATATTGGCCAAGAGTACCCACATGGATTCAAATTCTACTGCGGCACCCGGTTCCATTGGGATCAGCATGCCTTCAGTTTGGGGCCAGCGGGCGAGCATGGCGGGCCCGTACAGCGGGGTGAATTTGCCGATGTCTAAAAGGACGCCGCCCAGCGGGATGAACAGGTTACCGAAGAATGCGAAGAGGACCAGGAACCCGGAGGCCGCGCTGACGGCGGTTTCAGAGCGGAACAGCAGGGCGAACGCCAGACCGTACAGTGAGAATGGCACCGCAACGGCAACACACAGGGCAGCCGAGGTGAGCCAGTGGGTGAATGAATCGAAAGTCGCGCCGGTCATGGCGCCCACAATGTAGACGATCAGAATGGGGCTGATGGCCATGAGCAACGCCATGAGCATTTTGCCCAGGATGTAGTTGCCCTCAGTTAGGCCGGTCATATTGAGTTGGCGACCCCAGCCCATGGTACGTTCCACGGCGGCTGAGCCGGCCATGGCGGTTGTGGCGATGACGGCCCCGTAGACGGCCATTGAGGTCATAACATAAGCCGAAACGTTGCCGTAGCCGGCTGGCATTTCGCCTTGATCCATTGCCACACCAAACATGAGATACATCGCCGCCGGAAGGACGAGCACGAAAAAGGTGGCATCGAGCATACGAAAGTTGCGCCAGAACTCCCAGGCCACGAACCGGAACAGAATTTCTGCTTGAGATTTTCTGGGGGTAGTCAGAGGTGTCGTCATTGTGAGACCTCCTGGGAATCTTGCGTCATGGTGAAGAACGCTTCTTCGATACCGGGTTGGATAATGGTCAGATGACGGATCAACCCGGCGGACAGTAACTGTTCGGCAATCCGGTCGGTGTCTGGTGTGGTGATCTGGATGCGATGCAGTTCGGAATTGTAGGTGACCTGATCGCGTGGGACACCAGCGGCGGCGGCCCACTGGAACGGATCGGTTTCGCTGATCCACTGGGCGGAGAGTTTGCGTTGCAGCCCGGCGGTCATGTCATCGACGCTGCCGTCGGCCACAACCTGGCCTTGGTTCATCAGTACGACCCTATCGGCGTAGTCGTCGGCTTCGCGCAGATAGTGGGTGGCAAATACGATGGTGCGTCCGCGTTGGGCTTCGGCGTGCATCGTATCCCAGAAGTCTTTGCGCGCTGTGGCATCCAGTCCGGCGGTTGGCTCATCGAGGATCAGCAACTGCGGGTTGGTCAGCAGTGCCAGGGCAAAGCGGAGGCGCTGTTTTTGGCCGCCCGAGCATTTCTTGAGCTTGCGGTGAGCAAAACCGGTCACCCCGGCGCGCTGCATCACGTCGTCGACGGGCAGATGCTGGTGGTGGCAGGCGGCAATCATTTTGATGGTCTCACCGATGGTCAGGTCATCCAGTAGCCCGCCGTCTTGCAAGACCGCTCCGATATAGCCCTCACTGGCCGCGCGTTTGGGTGGCATGCCCAAGACTTTGATCGAGCCATGATTGGGGTCGGTGAATCCGAGGACCATATCTAACAAGGTGGTCTTGCCGGCTCCGTTGGGGCCGAGCAGGGCCAGTACTTCGCCCGCGTTGATGGTCAGGCTGACATTGTTGACGGCGCTCAGGTCGCCGAAACGTTTGGTGACTGTTGCAATACCAATGGCTGGGGGAGAGGCAGAAGTATTCATGCTTCAAGTCTTCCGCACCACGGCCTGTAACGGAACAGCCGTGCATCATGACTTTGCCATGACAGATGTCATGGTTTACCACGTGGTGCGCGCGTCACTGCGTAGGGACGTCATGCGAATGACGACGGTCGCCACCAGCACCACGGCCGCGGCAAGTAATGCGGCCCAAACGATGATCGGGGATTCGAACTGCCCCTCCAACCGAGCAACCGCCAGCCAGGTGAGACCCCACGAGATGGCCAGTGCCGGCGCGATTCGGCCGCGTGAATAGACTGCGAGCCCCACACTGATAATCATCACGACGGCGATGATGACAACACCAGCCCATTGCCACCCGGGGAATGTGCGCACCCCAAAGGTTGCGATCCAGGCGGCGATATTCGCCGTCGTCGCAACACACACCCAACCCAAATACAGGCCAAAGGTGCCGTCGGTGAGCAGGGCATCGGTTTTGGTGTGCGTGCGAGTTTTGCGCAGGATCATCACCATGCGAACCAGAACCACCAGCAGCCCAAGGATAATCAGCACACTGGCCCAAAGAACGCCGGCCTGCACCACGGCAATCCAGACGGCATTGAGCACAGCCGACAGTGCGGCCCAGGGACGCAATTGACCGTGGCGTTCGGCGTGGCGGGACCCCTGGCGTTGGGCGGGTAAGAGCTGATAGATCGCGTATCCCAAAAGCCCGGCGTAGATGATGCTCCAGATACTAAAGGCCGGCCCGGCTGGAGCCAATGGCGTGGCATCGGCGGATAGTGCGCCGTCGGCGGCTTGATTGATGGGTGTGCCACCGAATGCCCCGCTGCCGAGCACCGCCAGCCCGATCGCTGCGAATACTGCGAGCATCGTGAGCATTGGGATGAACCAAGAGTGCACTTTTTGTTGCATCGGATCTTTCCTATCGCAGGGTGCCATCGAATGGTTAGCAGCTAGTATAGTTAGCCAAGCTAGTGATGTAAGTCACCGTGGGTGCGGGTTTGCGGCCCGTGACCTCTAGTATCGTGCGCTGCCGCCACCTACTATTTGAACAGGAGGAGCCATGCGCATCCAGGCCCAACTGACCCCGAACGCCGAATCCGACAAAATATTTGCAGCGGCAATCGATCAACGCCTCGATCAGCTGGTGGACGCCCAAATCCAGGGTGCGGCCACCACGAATATGGCTCAACTGTGGCGTCAGATTGGCCAGGCCATGCAGGGTGGCAAACGGACCCGGCCCATGCTGGTGCACCTTGGGTATCAGGTGGTCCGCGACGACGCCGATCCGCGCACCATTGAGGTCGGGTGTGCTTTTGAATTGTTGCACACCGCGCTGGTCATGCACGATGACATCATCGATCAGGACTTTAGGCGCCGCGGCCAACCTACCTTATCGGCTCATTACCGCGATGCCGCCCTGACCCGGGGTAAGTCCAGGGCTGCTGCCGAACATCTTGGCAATGCTGCGGCCCTGTTAGCCGGGGATGCGCTGATCGCCACCGCAATCCAGGTGCTCACTACCGCATGCGCGCAGCTGGGTAACGCCGAGCAGCTTGTTGAGGTTTTCCACGCCGCGATCCAACATTCGGCGGCCGGAGAATTCGACGATGTGCTGTTTTCCTCCCACCTGGAATCCGCGGGCCTGGAGGACGTGCTGTGCATGCACCGGCTGAAAACGGCTGCCTATTCTTTCCAAGCACCACTGGTCACCGGTGCGCTGCTTGCCGGCGCTAGGGACGACGTCGTCGAACAGTTAGAGCATTTGGCGCATCTGCTGGGCAGTTGTTATCAAATCATTGACGACGTGCTGGGCACCTTTGGTGACGAAGCACAGACCGGCAAACCCACTGACTCGGATTTACGCGAGGGCAAAATGACGGTGCTGATCGCGCTGGCCGAGGCCATTGAACCAACTGCGGTGCAGGGCTGGCGCGACGGTGAGCTGAGTAATGATGCGATGCGCGCCCTTTTTGTTACCCACGATCTTGAAACACAGGCCCGGCAACTGGCCGAGGAGTGTTGTCACCAGGCCCGGGTACAACTGGCTGCGCTGCCGGTTCGAGCACATGTGCGCACCACGTTCCGGCGTCTTATTGATGATCTGTTGCAAAGGACCCACTAATGAAACACCCCACCGCACTGCACCGATATACCACCGCGGCAGTTTCCAGTTCCGGCAAAATCATTGGTGAGTATTCGACGTCGTTCGGCCTGGCCTGCCGGTTTTTAGGAAAACTGGCCCGGCGCGACATTGGCAACGTGTATGCGCTGGTGCGCTTGGCCGATGAAATTGTCGACGGCGTAGCCCAAGAGGCCGGGCTGGACGTCAACGCCACCGCCGGAGAACTTGACCGGTTAGAAACTCAGACCGAGGCTGCGCTCACCACCGGCTACAGCACGAATCTGGTGGTGCACGCATTTGCCACCACCGCCCGGACACACGGTATTTCCACCGAGCTGACCCGACCGTTTTTCCGGTCGATGCGGGCTGACCTGTACTACCAGCAGCACACCGCGGCCAGTTTGCAGGAGTATATTTATGGTTCCGCCGAAGTGGTGGGGCTGATGTGCCTGGCGGTGTTCCGCAATATGCCGGGTACGGATACCAGCGACGACGAGTTATTGGTGACCTCGGCACGCAGGCTTGGAGCCGCATTTCAGAAGGTCAATTTTTTGCGCGACCTGGCCACCGATTACCAGTACTTGGGGCGCTGTTATTTTCCAGGAGTGGACCCCGAAGCATTTGGGGAGGACCAGAAACGCGAGCTGGTAGCCGAAATTCGTGCTGATTTGGCGGCGGCAACACCGGGTATGCGAAAGCTTGATCCACGGGCCCGACTCAGCGTAGAAATGGCCCACCGGCTGTTTAGCGAACTGACCAATACCCTGGATCAACGCCCGGCCGGTGAGCTGCTGTCCGGTCGGGTCCGGGTCAATAATACGCGCAAACTCGCCATTGCCGCTCAAACCGTATCCACCGCGTTGCTGAAGAAACAGAACTCATGACCACACGCCACCACACCAAATCCAGTGTCATCGTCATCGGGGCCGGCGTGGCAGGTCTGGCCACCGCAGGACTGCTGGCACGCGACGGGTACGACGTCACCGTATTTGAAAAAGAACCCCGCATCGGTGGCCGGGCGGGCGTCTTGGAAGATCAGGGCTTCCGCTGGGATATGGGGCCCTCCTGGTGGCTGATGCCTGGAGCATTTGAACACTTCTATGAACTCATGGGCACCACGGTTGCTCACGAACTGGACTTGGTGACGCTCAACGATCCGGCGTTTCGCATGTTTACCGAGGGTTTCCCACCGTTGGATGTCTCAACCGGTCCGGCCAATATGATGGCGCTGTTTGAACACCTGGAGCCCGGTGCTGGGGCGGCCGTTGAGCACTATCTGTCCGAGATGGGCACCGACTACGGGCTGGCCATCCAACAGTTTTTATATACCAACTTCACTGAACTGCGCGGCCTGACCAGTCCGGAAATCATGCGACGCCTGAGGCGGCTGGCCCAAAAACTCACCCGAACCCTCGAATCGGATGTTGCCGCCCAATTTCAGGATGTGCGCCTGCGCCAGTTGCTCACCTATGTCGCAGTGTTTTTATCCTCGGCACCCAATATCACCCCGGCGTTTTACGGGATCATGAACTACACCACCCTGGTTGAAGGGGTGGCCTATCCGATGGGCGGGTTTAGCACATTTGTGGATTCGCTTTACCGCCTGGCCGTGGACGCCGGAGTGCGCATCCACACCGACACGGCAGTAGAACATATTCATCACACCGGCACGCACCGACGCCGCCGGGTCGCAGGTGTCACCTACCGTAATGCGACCGGGCAACACCGGATGATGGCCGATGTGATCGTCTCGTGCGCGGATCGCCATCATACCGAAACCCAACTGGTGTGGGACTCACGCTCGGCGCGACCCAAATACTGGCAGCGCGCCAACCCGGGCATGAGTGCCGTCCTGGCCTATCTGGGGGTTGAGGGCGGACTGCCAGAACTGGCGCATCACTCGTTATTCTTCAGCGCTGACTGGGACGCAGATTTTCACGCCGTCTTCCCGCCATCCGACCGCCCGGATCGCAGTGCGTTTTCTCAATCTTTCTACGTTTGCCGTGCTTCGGCCACCGACCCAAGTGTGGCACCGGAAGGCTATGAGAACCTCTTGCTCCTTATTCCGGTGCCCGCGATGCACAACGGGATCCTGGGTAGTCTGAACCACACCGAAGACCAAGAGACCACCGCGATCGTCGACCAGGCGGTTGCACTCATTGCCCAACGCGCCGGCGTTGCCGATTTGGCCCAGCGCGTCGTCGTCCAACACACGATGGCCACCGGAGATTTTCAAGACATGTTCAACGCCTGGCAAGGCAATGCGCTGGGACTGGCCCACACCCTGGAACAATCCGCATTCTTCCGTGGTTCCAATGCCGCCAAATACCTGGGCGGCCTGTATTTTGCTGGAGCCACCACCGTACCTGGTGTTGGGTTACCGATGTGTTTGATCTCGGCGGAAAATATTGTCAAACGACTACGCCACGACACCACAACCTCGCCCATGCCCACCCCGCTGCAACCCAGCACGACACCTGCGGCACATAACCGCTAAGGAAAGGACGCATTATTGGCTCAATACGAGTACCTCATACTCATGGCCGCCTGTGTGGCCATCACCCTGCCCCTAGAATTTGTGTTGCGGGCCCGGGTGTATCGCCGGTTGCCGCTGATGCTGCCCACAATCCTGGTTGTGGTGGTCGCCTTCGGCGCCTGGGACCTGTTGGGCATTGCGCGCGAGCACTGGACGTATAACCCGGAATTTGTGACCGGCATCCAGTTTGGGATCATCCCGCTGGAAGAGATCGTGTTCTTCATTGTCATCCCGCTGTGCGCATTGCTTAGTTATGAGGGCGTAACCACCGTGTTGAACATTTTCAAACGCGCCGAGAAGGGGGCCGGCGATGCTGCCTGAATATACCGTATTGACCGTGGCCGGGATGATCGTCGTCGTCGTGCTGGAACTATTTGTGGTGCGCAGCGGGATTTTCCGCAAACCCGCCTACTGGATTGCGCTGGGGATCTGTCTGGGATTCCAAATTGCGGTGGACGGGTGGTTGACCAAACTGTCCAATCCGATTGTGCTTTATAACCCGGAAATGATGTTGGGTATCCGGTTCCCGTGGGATATTCCCATCGAAGATTTCGGTTTTGGTTGGGCCATGCTCACCGTGACGATCATGGTGTGGCAGGCACTGAAAAATCGGCGCGCCCGCACGACCCAGGAGGTTGCCGCAGATGTTCCTGGCTGACGCTTTTACCACCTCGGCACGGCGCTATGACCTGCTGACCAAACTCAACCCCGGATATCGGCGCGAACTGCGCCGCGCAACCCGCACACTTGCCGAACTGCTTCAGGTGCCAACCGGACGGCGCCCGGTGGTGTGGGATCTGGGGTGCGGCACCGGACTGAGCACCCAGGCGATTCTAGAGACCCTACCGGATGCGCGGATTGTTGGGGTGGATGCCTCGGCCGGGATGTTGGAAGCCGCCCGATCAAAACCCTGGCCCGCTAGCACCGTATTTGTGCTGGATCGTGTGGAACACCTGGCCGAAAACTCGGCCCCAGCATTGGCCGACGCCCCCGACGGCGTCTTTGCAGCGTACCTGTTGCGCAACGTGCCCGAGGCTGAGCGCACCGCGGTGCTGGCCCGTATTCGTCGGCTGATGAAACCCGGGGCTGGCCTAGTGTTACACGACTATTCGGTCACCGAATCAGCGTGGGCCCAAGCCAAATGGACGGCCGTATGCTGTGCGATCATCATCCCGTTGGCCGCCGTCACCGGCACCCACATCAGCCTGTTTACCTACCTGTGGCGCTCGGTGCTGCGCAATGACGCAACCCAAACCGTACTCCAACGCCTGGAACACGCCGGTTTTGAACGCCCCGCCGTCAGCACAGCACGCGGGTGGCACCGCAAAATCCTGCACACCTACGTGGCATACAACCAAGGACGACGTACATGACCCGAACCAGTCAATACCGTGCCGTGCCCAATGCGCCACGGGATCCGCACGCCGAACGCATCATCGCCCACCGCGGCCACGACCGCCTCCCCTCTGCACGCCAGGTGGCCGTCATCGGAGGAGGTATTGCCGGACTTGCCGCAGCGACCGGACTTGCCGAGCGCGGCGCCGACGTCACACTCTTTGAATCCGCACCACAGCTGGGTGGGCGCGTGGCCTCTTGGCCGTTAGCCGATGGGCGCAATATGAGCCGCGGCTTCCACGCATTCTTCCGCCAGTACTATAACCTCCGCGCCCTGCTGCGCCGCACGGATCCAGCCCTGGATCGGCTGGTGGCCGTGACCGACTACCCGCTCCAAACCAACGCCGGGCTGACCGATTCCTTCAAATCCATTCCGCGCACCCCACCGTTGAACCTGGCCGCCTTTGTACTGCAGAGTCCCACATTCCCGCTCACCGGGCTGGCTAAGGTGGACCTCCCCAGCGCCTTTGAACTCATCGACCTGCAATTCCCCCAGAGTCTGAGCCGCTATGACGGCGAATCGGCAGCCGCATTTCTGGATCGGCTACGCTTCCCACACAACGCCCGGCACCTGGCCCTGGAAGTATTTGCGCGCTCATTTTTTGCTAACCCACATGACTTTGCCGCCCGCGAGCTCGTCACCATGTTCCACACATACTTCACCGGCTCAGCCGAGGGGCTGCTCTTCGATGTGCCCGTTGATGATTTCAACACCAGCCTCTGGGATCCACTGGGCGACTACCTGCGCGATGCGGGCGTGACAATCCACCTGGATTCCCCGGTTGATGCGCTGCACCAGACCGAACGGGGCTGGCGCGTGGGCACTAGTACGGGCGGGGGAGTCTATGACGCCGTTGTGCTGGCCGCCGACCCGCGCACCAGTCGCGGCCTCATCGCGGCACTGCACGGCGAAACCCAACAACTGGCCGACCTGCAATCCCGGGTCGCGCGTCGGACCAACGCCCCGGCATTCGCGGTCATCCGATTGTGGATGTCAGACACGGTGCACTCGGGGCGGCCCGCATTTTTAGGGACCAGCGGGTACCAGCTGCTGGATAATATTTCGGTGCTGGAACGCTTCGAAGCCACCGCCGCAGCATGGACCCAAACCCACGGTGGCTCTGTTGTAGAGTTGCACGCCTACGCCGTCGACGCTCCGGCCGCTCCCAATTCGCCGCAGGGCCAGACCATTCGCACAGCGCTACTGGACGATATGCGCACAGTGTTTCCCGAAACCCAAAACATGGAGATCATCGCCGAACAATACCTGCTGGAAGACGATTGCAGCCTGGCCGATGTCTCCCCGTGGCAGGACCACCCAGCAGTGACCACCGGCATCGACGGCCTGGTGCTTGCCGGCGACTGGATCCGCGCCCCACTGCCGGTTGCGCTCATGGAACGCGCCGCAACCACCGGTTTCCTGGCGGCCAATGAACTACTGGCCGGCTGGAACGTCACCGGCCACGACCTGTTCTCCCCGCCGCGTCGCGGTCTGCTGCGCCGCAGCACACTGGGCCGGACGGTCCGCCACCTCGCACTGGCCAAAGGTGCCCGATGACCACACCAACCGGCTGCCCCGGCCTCCCCGCCCCAGCGCCTAGCGCGCGCAAGGCCACCATACCCGGCGATGAACCCGCCGGTCGCGTCACCAAACGCGGCATCATGTGGCGCATCGGCTCGCTTACCGCAGCCAAAGACGTCCTGCTGGCCCGCCGAGAAACCATCCAGGCCGGGTTCACCGCCGAATACATCCCGCGCACCATCTTCCGCAACCACCCGATCCTGATCTCCGACGGCCCCCAACACGACGAACAACGCCGCAACGTCGCCCGCTTCTTCGCACCCACGGTCGTCGCCGCCCGCTATAGCCACCTGATGACCGCCGTCGTGAACAACATTATTGCCCAAACCAAGCGCACCGGCACCATCACCCTCGACGAGGTCGCCCTGTACTACACGGTCGAAGTGACCGCCTCCATTATTGGCCTCACCCACGCCAAAGTCCCCGCACTGGCCCGCCGGTTAGAAAAATTCTTCCGCCAGCCACCCCTAGACCGCACCAAACCCCGCCTCGGGCGCACCAACCGCCAGTGGATAACCGCCGCCGCCAACGGGCTGGGCCCCATCGCCGGGCTACTAGTTTTCGACGTCCTACCCGCCGTGCGCTCGCGGACCAAAAACCCGCGCGAGGACGTCATCAGCCACCTGATCGAACAGCACTACAACCTGGCCGACATCCTGGTTGAATGCGTGACCTACGGGACCGCCGGGATGGTCACGACCCGAGAATTTATCACCATGGCTTGCTGGCATTTGCTGGACGACGACGCCCTACGCCAACGCTACCTGGCCGCCGCAGAAGACGAACGATTAGGGATGCTGGCCGAAATTATCCGCTTGGAGCCACCCGTCGGCCACCTATATCGTCGCGTCACCAAAGACTACACCGTAACCGACCGCGACACCGAATACGGTTTACAAACCGGCGACTTGGTCGACCTGGATATCCGCCAGGCCAACGCCGATCCTGATGCCTTTCCGGCTGATCCCCTGCAGCTCTGCCCGGCACGGCAACGGGCCAAAGGCGTCCACGATGTTGGACTCAGTTTTGGTTTTGGTGCCCACGGCTGTCCCGGTCAGCACCTTGCGCTGCGAGAAACTGACGCGCTACTGCACCGGCTCCTCAAACTGCCAGTGACGACGGTGAGCGAACCGGATATCAGCTGGGACGATCTCATCGAAGGCTATAAGATCCGCGGTCTCACGCTGCACCTGCGGTAGGTCGTTACCCTCAAGCAGCCCGCCAGTACAGGCGTCGTGAATGTGGATAAACATCGCTGCGCAGACAGTTATCCACAAAATAGGCTGAGCCGTGGTTGCACGCTGACGAAGAATTCTATGGTGGTGGCATGACGACGATTCTAGCTCCCATAGCAGACACGACACTCGACGAAATTGATAGGCAAATGTCTTTGCTTGAGCCTGTCGAAACCGAGAGTGCTGCAATCGAACGGATCCGGAAGGTCGAACGACTCATCGGGCGGCTCGAATCCGTCCAACTGCGGGCCACCGCACGACTGGAAGCCATGCGTCTAGCACGCGAAGCGCAGGACAAAATTCCCAAAGCTCAACGAGGTAAGGGTCTTGGCAGTGAAGTCGCGCTAGCCCGGTCAGTTTCACCGGCGCGTGGAAAACAGCATCTCGAACTAGCTGGCACGCTGTCCAAGGATATGCGGCACACCGCAGCAGCACTGGCTGAAGGAAAGATCCGGGCTGAGCATGCCCAAGCCGTCGCTAGAGAATCTTCCGAGCTGTCAGCGTTGCATCGGCGCAAAATCGATTCGGCAATGAAAGACCGTTACGGTAGTGCCGGACCACGGGAACTAGCCAGTGAGGCTCGAGCTCATGCACAACGACTCGACCCGAGAACAGCCGCCGATCGATTCGCCAAAGCAAAAGACCATCGCAGGATTTTCACCCAACCAGCTCAGGACGGCATGTCCAAGCTCGTTGCATATGGGCCAACCCCAGACATTGTTGCCGCTGAACAAGGATTACGGCAGTGGGCCAAAACCCAAATTGTTAAAGGAAAAACCCAGGACCAACACGGTAACAAGCGTTCCAAGGATCAGTTGATGTTTGACGAATTGATCCGTCGGGTCACCGGTCAAACCACCGGGCTGGTGGACAAAATCGAACTCCTGCTGGCGATGACACCAGATACCCTGCTGGCCCAAGGAGATGACCCGGCGTGGTTAATCGGTCACGGCTCCATCCCCGCACCGGTCGCCCGACAGTGGCTCTCCGACGACGAATTGAGTGTTCCATTGCGTCGAGTGTTCACTGACCAGAAGGGCCAGCAAATCTCCGATATGGAATTCCTATCCAGAGATTTTCCAAGTGGCGTGCGCAAAATGGTCCTACTTCGAGACAAGACATGCCGTACCCCGTTTTGTGAGGCCCCCATCGCGGAAATGGATCATATCATTCCTGACCGAGACGGTGGTCGTCCGAATTGGGGGAACGCTTCGGGACTGTGTTCGGCATGTAACCAGACCAAAGAAAATCGGGACTGGCGCCACGAAGGTAACGAAACAATATTGGAAGTTATCACCCCGACTGGTCACCGGTACACAAACAAGCCTGGGCCAGTAATCCCAGGTGCACAACCTTCACAAGCAATCGATCCGAAACCACCGGACGGCGACCGGGCCGATGATCATCCACCTGATAGACACCCTCCACCAGAATCATCACCCTAGCCGCGGTGCGATCTTCGATGCACGAGTCGCGAAGCAGCATATATGGCAGCGGAGTTACCCCGTCACATCGACGGGGTAACTCCGCTGCCATTGTTTAACTAGGTCGCACGGATTCCACACACGGATTTCAGCTCCCGGCTAGGAATTAATCGTGCCCACAACGCCTACAAAGAGCGGGCGAACCGGAATGAGCTGTTCGGCAGTCGCAAATATTTCAGCATGCTCAGTAAAAACAGGTGACCGCTGAAGAGTTTTGACACGAAAATGCTAGACCGATTGGCAGCGGGTAATCATATGGAACGTTTGCCGCATCCTGAAGGATCCGCGTAGGACGGCACTGCAGGTGACCGAGAAACGCAGGCCACTGCGCGGCGGTTGGTGGGACAGAACCACGTGCTGCGATTCCACGCGAACGGGGGATTGAGACACCAAGAGCGCGACGCCGTCATGAAACTTTTCGACGTCTTCGCTACGACCGGAGCCCAGAGGCTCCGCTAGCGTCTTGATTACTCACCCACCGGTTGCACGCTGAGCCAGGTTGATTAGCCTTAGGGTAGATGTGTGCGTCACGCCACATCGTGTTATTTCGGAGGCTGAGATGACTACGAGTACAAATCCCGCCGGTTACACCTACGACCAAGATCTGCCGCCATCTCCGGTGAGCCGTCAACGGCTTGACGAGCTGCTCACCGACGTCATGTGGACCGAAGAAGACGTGCCAGCGCTGCGTCGGGCCGGTGAAATTCTGTCCCCGCGCGTTTCGGAAATCTTAGATATTTGGTATGACTTTATTGGTTCCACCCCGCACCTGGTATCGGTGTTCCGCGGTCCCGATGGCGCACCGAACGCCCAGTATCTGGCCCGGGTGCGAGATCGTTTTGAACAATGGGTCCGTGATGTGTGCCAGCGCCGTTTCGATGACCAGTGGTTGGCCTATCAAGAAGAAATTGGGTTGCGCCACCACACGGCCAAGAAGAACCAGACCGACGACGTCGACTCACCGGCCACCCACGTGCCGATGGCCGATATGTTGGCACTGGTAGTGCCCGTGACCCTATCCGTCCGACCATTTCTGCAGGAGGGCGCCACGGATGGTGACGACGTTGAGGCCATGCATCAAGCCTGGTTCAAAGCCGTGACCGTAACCCTGGTGCTCTGGGCGCGACCCTATGCTGATGAGCTGTGGTGAAAATACTTCCTGGTATCGTTGCGTGCCATACACGGTTCGGGGACTGTTCTCGTGTTGTCGACAATGATGTTTTGAGAAGGAAGCTTACTCACGGTGCTCATTGGCATTCTGCTGCTCAGTTTTATCGCAACCGCGCTGCAACGCATTACCGGGCTGGGCTTTGCCATGCTCACCGCACCGTTTGCAGTCGTGGCACTTGGCACCCACCAGGGCATCATGTTGATCACCGCGCTGGCTGTGATCGCCTCACTGTTCATGCTGCCGGGCATGTGGCGCGATATTGACTGGTCTCGGGTCGGCTGGATCGGTATTCCCGCAACACTGTCGATTATTCCGGCCGCATGGTTGGGTGCGCAGATCGACGGCGCCATTATTTACCTGTTGGTCGGGGCCCTGGTGATCGTGGGGCTCAGCGGGGCCTTATTTATGCGGGGCAACAGCCAGCCGGTGACCAGCCATGGGGCACAGATCCTTACCGGGGTTGGTGCCGGTGCCGGCAGTGTGCTGGCGGGAATCGGCGGACCGGCGATGACAATTTTTGGGGTGCTCTCGCGTTGGCCAGTGGCCTCCTTTGCCGCCAGTCTGCAACCCATGTGGGTCATGATCGCCTCGGCCACCCTGGCAGGACGATCATGGTTCATGGGCTCCACGCTGCCGGAATTGTCTTGGTGGATGTGGCTGCTGGCCGTCGTGGGAATTGCGGTGGGCATGTGGGCCGGCCAACGTGCATTAGGCAAAGTGAAAGACGGGGTGGTCTTCGGCATTGTGATCGTGCTGGCCATGATCGGCGCGATCCTTTCTGTGATCACCGGGATCAGTCAGCTGCTCTGAGCGCCTGAGCAAAATGCCGGCCGGTCGCAGTATCCGCTGCCAGAAGCTCCCGGGGTGTGCCCTCAAAAATGACCTGGCCGCCTGCGGCACCGGCGCCCGGGCCAATATCGATGACCCAGTCGGCGGCTGCGACGACGTCGAGATCGTGTTCAATCACAATGACCGTGGTACCAGCCTCGACCAGCGCATCCAACAGGGCAACCAACCGGCCGACGTCCGCGATATGCAGCCCGGTGGTCGGTTCATCCAGCACATAGATTTCGGCGGGTTTGGCCAGACTGGCCACCAGTTTGAGCCGTTGACGTTCCCCGCCCGAGAGCGTGGTGAGTGGCTGGCCCAACCGAATATATCCCAAGCCCACATCCACGCAGCGCTGAGCAACCTTGGCCGCGGCCGGAATCTTGACCTGCGTGAAATATGCGACCGCAGTTTCGGCGGGCAGTTCCAGCACGTCGGCAATATTTTTGCCGCCCAGTTCGTAGTGCAACACCTCGGTGTTGAAGCGTCGTCCCTGGCAGGCCCCGCACACCGTGGACTGGCCCTGCATGAACCCAAAATCCAAAGAGATCGCACCGGCGCCCTGACATTCGGGGCAGGCGCCGTCGGAATTCGCCGAAAACAGTCCGGGTTTGACCCCGTGGGCTTTGGCGAATGCTTTGCGAATGGCATCCAGTGCGCCGGTATAGGTGGCCGGATTGGACCGGCGCGAACCACGAATGGGGGTCTGATCAATGACGACGACGTCCTGACGGTCGGCAAGCCCAGCCGCCAGCAGAGTGGACTTGCCGGAACCGGCCACCCCGGTCACCGCGGTGACAACCCCGGTGGGAACGTCCACGGACACATCACGGAGATTATGGCGGGTGATATTGCGGATCGGCAGTGTGACGGTGGACGCACGGACTTGGGATTTCAATCCCGCGCGGTGTTCCAGGCTGTTGCCGGTTATCGTCCCGGAAGCACGCAACCCGGCAACATCGCCCTGATAGACGACGTCGCCGCCGTGCTGACCGGCGCCCGGGCCCATATCAATGATGTGATCGGCTATTGCGATGACACCCGGATGGTGTTCTACAACCAGGATCGTGTTGCCGGCGTCGCGCAGTTGGAGCAGCAGGGTGTTCATGCGTTCGACGTCGGCGGCGTGCAGCCCGGCGGTGGGTTCATCAAAAACATAGGTGACATCGGTCAGTGGGGAACCCAGCTGGCGGATCATTTTGACGCGCTGCGCCTCACCACCCGATAAGGTCCCGGAGGCCCGATCGAGGCTCAAATACCCCAGCCCAATGTCCACGAAGCCCTGTAAAAGTTGGCGCAGCACGGCTAACAGTGGTTCGGCCGCCGGCAGGTCCAGGGCGGAAACCCAGTCCAACAGTTCGGCGCTAGCCAAGGTGGCCAGTTGACCAATATTCGCGCCATTGATAGTCACGGAGCGGGCGGTGTCATTGAGTCGGGTGCCGTCGCAGGCGGTACAAGTGGTAAACCCGATGGCCCGGTCCACGAAGGCGCGAATGTGGGGTTGCATGGCTTCGCGATCCTTGGCGAGCATGGACTTGCGAATGCGCGGGATGAGCCCCTCGTAGGTCAGGTTGGCGCCTTCGAAGTTGACCTTGGTGGCCTCGGTGTTCAACAACAACTCAAGTTCCTCGGCACTATAGTCGGCGATCCGTTTGGCCATGGGCAGCCCGGCGGCACGGAATAATCGACCGTACCAACCCTCCATGGAATAGCCCGGGACGTTCAGGGCGCCGTCCTCCAGGGATTTCTTAGC
>NZ_DYXC01000110.1 GCF_020742345.1 Enteractinococcus helveticum
TCGGATTGTGCCATAACGAATCCTCCTTTGGCCTTCCAATGGGTCAGGAATGCTCGGAAGTTTTCCGACTACTTTCCTTTTCCAGCGCGTCGATAAGTTCGTCTTTGGTCATCTTTGAGCGCCCGGAGATATCAAGCTTTTTGGCCTGTTCGTAAAGATGTTCCTTGGTGGCATTGGTATCAACGCCACCTGCCGTATCACGGTCAGTACTCTTGCCACCAGCTGCTTGCGCGTCGGAGTCACCTTTCTTAGGCTTGCGCTCCCAATGATCGCCCACTTTCTCATATTTTTGTTTTACGGCATCCCAGGCTGTTCGGTGTGCTCGTTCCTCATCCTGGTATTGTTCCATTGCTGAGTCATAGGTTTTTGCGAATGTGCGCTGCGCTTTCTTTGGAGATTTCCTCAGCGTTTTTGGCAATTCAGATTTTTTCGGCTGACCGGAATCCTTGGTCTTCGGCATGATCATCTGCTCCTTGCGGTCGCGATTCATGTGCACTTCACGCTAACAGCGAGTCCGCCTCTACAAAAGCCTAAGCAAATAATGGACTGCGGCGACCCAACAGAGACGCCTGGGGCTCCTGAAAGGCCGAAAAATCATGCGTTCAACAATGTTTCAATCTTTAAGAGAACTGGAAATTTCACCCGATCCACTTGAGCATACGTGACAGAAGGTTTGGCGTATTGTGCTGCTTCACAGAAGTCCAGACGTATCGGCGAAAGCTACTTGCCATGATTTCGCCAGGCTCATACCCCGCGTATGGTCTATTGAACATGAGACCGCAATGGTTAGAACCGAGGACTCAAGACAATTTGGCAACGGCAGCGACACAGCAGAACGCGCCGGCAAGGATTGGGAGCAAAGCCCATACTAGATCGGCACCTGTCGATAACGCCCGCACACAAACCGAGAGATTGTAGGTTCAAGCGCTTCATGGCTGTTTTCAAAAGTCCGCCCGTCATTTACGCTGAAACCCAAAGCACAAGAATTAAACTCATGTGCTTCATGGAAGGAGATACT
This sequence comes from Enteractinococcus helveticum, assembly GCF_020742345.1. Taxonomy (GTDB): domain Bacteria; phylum Actinomycetota; class Actinomycetes; order Actinomycetales; family Micrococcaceae; genus Yaniella; species Yaniella helvetica_A. The sequence continues at coordinate 1,019 of NZ_DYXC01000110.1, forward strand.
CTATGTGGCTCGTCCTAATTTTAGTCGGTATCGCAATGATCGTCTTCGGCGTTCTTGTTGAAGCCGCCCAACTGTTAATTTGGCTCGGTGTAATTCTCGCAGCTGTTTCTGTCGTTCTGTGGATCGTCCGGAATGTCTCGCGGGCCGGAAAGGGTATTTGACGCTACGACCGGACGTGTTGGTTTCAAATCCTTTCAGCCGTTAAGCAAATGCACTATAACCGGTGATGTCTCTTCCCACCAATAGCGCCTGGATCGATTCGGTGCCTTCATACGTGTGAATACCTTCGATATCCGCCATGTGCTGGATCACACCGTTTGCTATCAAAATCCCGTTACCGCCCAGCATGTCACGGGCATCCGCGGCGATCCGTCGGGCAACCCGAGTGTTATTGTACTTTGCTAATGCCGCCTGGGTGGGTTGGAGTGTTCCGGCGGATTCCAGCTCCGCGATACGCACCATATATAACTGCATCGAGACCAGCTCCGACAGCATACGGGTGAGGCGTTCTTGAATCATCTGGTGTTCTGCAAGGTATTTGCCGAATTGCTTGCGCTGGGTTGCATAGGCCAGCGCGGATTCAAAGACGGCGGTTGCATGCCCTAAGGCTGACCATGCAACGCCGATGCGCGTTGCATAGAGCACTTGCGAAACATTGCAGAAGGATTTCACACCCGGGATCAGTGCGTCGGCGCGAATTTGGACGTCGTCATAGAAAATATCGGCCTGATCGATAGCACGCAACGACCCTTTATGGCGGATCGGGGTGCCGGTGTAGCCTTGGGCATCTTGCGGCACGATAAACCCACGAACCTTGGCGTGGTCTTCGGCGCCTTCGTCGTTGACCCGAGCAAAGGTGATGGTGATACCGCCTGCGGAACCGTTGCCAATCCAGCGCTTAGAGCCTCGGATGACATAGGAACCGTCGTCTTGGCGGGTGGCAGTGGTGGACAGGCCGGTGGAGTCCGACCCATGGTCCGGTTCAGTCAAGCCGAATGCTGCCGGGATCTCGACGTCGGCTATTGCTCGAATGTATTGTGCCTGTTGGTCTTCAGACCCGAACATGGCGATGGTGCGCAGCGCAAGCCCAGCTTGCACCGCAAGGATGGTGCCCAGGGAGCCGTCAACGCGTGATAGTTCCATGTTGACTAAACCGGCGGCGAGCGGTGAAATTTTCTCGATGGCTGGGTGATCGACGCCGTCATTAATCAGCCCAGCTTTGCCCATGGCCTGGGCGACTTCTAATGGATAGTGGTGGTCATTCCATCCCTGGCGCATGGTTTCGACGTGAGCTTGAGCAAAATCGCGCGCGCGTTGCCAGATGGTCCTGTCTGCTTGAGGAATGTCGGCAAAGACGCCGTAGTAGTCGATGTCTTGTGCGTCGGTGAGTTGATAAGCGGATTGTTGGTTTCCCGGAAACGATGTGGACATGAGACTTCTTTCGACAAAAGGGACAGGTGAGGCCTACGTCTCAATCTAGTCTGCTTTTGCGTACGAAAATCTAACATGAACTCTCGGTATCGGGTATCGGATACTTTGTGCAGTTCAGCGTTGTTTCTAGTAACTGGGTGAGAACCCGGTGGTATGACTGACGCCGTAGCGGTAAGCGATTTCTGCATAGATTTCGCGGTTGCGCTGGCGGATACGGCGGTTGATGAAAAAGGCGTCCACCAGCCACCAGAGGCCAAAGGTCATCCAGGTGAACAGCGTCATGGCGATACCGTAGCCGATATCGCCGAGGTAATAGCGGTGTCCTCCGATGCCACCGAGGAAGATCCACAGGACCCAGGCCACCACCGGGGACTTCTTGGCTGATTCGTATTCGGCGTTCATGGCGTGTAAGCGAGCCTGCTCAGACATTGGTCTTCCTCATTTCGTCCACGACGTGTACGTATTGTCAGTATGTCACGAAGCTAATCGGATCGGTGGAACATCCAAAGCCCGATGATGGCGCCGATTATTTTGACGGAGCCCAGGCCAATGAGCAGCCAGTGCTGGCTGGTGATGTGGCCTTCTTCTACGATGATGTTGACCACGGCAAACCCGGCAAGCAGCAGTCCGACTATGAGCGTGAATACCCACAGGACTTTGATGCCGGGGGCCTGCTTGTGCATATTAGGCGTCTTCGGCGGCCAGTTGTCCGCACGCCCCATCAATTTCCTTGCCTCGCGTGTCGCGCAAGGTGGTGGGGATGCCGGCGTCGTTGAGTCGGTCGATGAACTCTTGGGTGACCTCTGGTTCTGATGCGGTCCAGATCGAGCCGGGAGTCGGGTTCAGCGGGATTGGGTTGATGTGGGCCCAGCCGCGGCCGCGGGCGTTGATCTTTTTGGCTAAGAGATCAGCACGCCAGGCGTGATCGTTCATGTCTTTAATGAGTGCGTATTCGATCGAAACGCGGCGCCCGGTTTTCACGTAGTAGTTGAATGCGGCGTCCAGGGCTTCATCGGCGTCCCAGCGGGAGTTGACGGGAATCATTTGGTCGCGCAGCTCATTATCGGGTGCGTGCAGCGACAAGGCGAAGGTTACCGGGATGCCTTCTTCAGCCAGCTTATTAATGGCTGGGACCAGGCCGACAGTGGAGACTGTGATGTTCCGGGCAGACATGCCCAGGCCGTTTGGTGCGTCGTCAACCATGCGGTGCACGGCGTTCATGACGCGGCGGTAATTGGCTAGGGGTTCGCCCATACCCATAAACACCACGTTGGTGACGCGTTCAATATCTCGGGCACCTTCGGGTTTGCCCAGTTGTCCCTCGGCGATGATGCGGTTGGCAGCAATGATTTGCTCAACGATTTCGGCCGTCGATAGGTTGCGAGTCAGACCTGCTTGTCCAGTGGCACAGAATGGACAGTTCATACCGCACCCGGCCTGGGATGACACACACAGGGTGATGCGATTTTGGTAGCGCATCAGCACCGATTCCACCAGTACGCCGTCAAACAGTTTCCACAAGAATTTGATGGTCTGGCCGTCTTCGGTTTCAATCCGGCGGACTTCGGTCAGTAGATTCGGGAAGAACGTTTCGACTAAGTCATCGCGCTTTTCGGCCGGTAAGTCGGTCATATCGGCCGGGTCGGTCGTGTAGTGCGTGAAGTAGTGGGTCGATAACTGGCGGGCGCGGAAGGCGGGCAGGCCAAGTTCTTTGACCTTTTCCTGGCGGTCCGCCATTGACATATCAGCCAGATGTTGAGCTGGTTGTGTGACGCGCGGCTGTTTGAACTCAAGCTTCGGACGGCCATCAGCATCGGTACGTTGCGTCCAGCCTTCGGCCTTCGGTTGCACTTGCGGACGAGGTTTTTCCATGGCTGGGCGAACACCGTGCCGGGCGAGGCGAGCTCGTTCATCGCCAAGCTGTTCTACCTCGGGGTCTAAGAATTGTTTGCGCGGCGGATTCAACTTCAGACGACCAGCGCGGTCTTTCTGAGGTTTCGTCAGGCGAGTGCCGGGTTTCCGAGGAGTATAGTTCTGTGCCATCTGCCATATTGTCTCACACGGGACCGTCATATGATATTGCGTTCAGGCTAATTTGCTGGAGGCGATAGCCCAATACCGGTGACGACTATCACAATTAACGTTAGGCTTGCCTATATGACGACAATTCTTGCTTCCCGACCCGAAATCCCAGGCGAAGACTTCTCCCGTGTCGCTATGACCGAACAGACCATGCAGCTGCTCCAAAAACTGCGCGGCATGCACGGTGATCTGATGTTTCATCTCTCCGGTGGTTGTTGTGACGGTTCTTCCCCCATGTGCTATCCGGTCGGTGATTTTCGCACCGGCGGATCCGACCTGCTGTTAGGTACCTTCGAACTACCCGCAACCGATGATCTCCCCGCTACCGAACTGGGTTTCTGGGTGGCCAAACCGCATTTCGAATACCTGCGCGGCTCACACATCACTCTAGATACGGTCGATGGACGCGGTGCAGGGTTCTCGGTGGAATCACCTGAAGGAAAACGCTTCGTCATGCGGTCCACGCTGTTGCCATCATGACGGTTCTGGCGCGCGCTCATCATAATCCCGCCGACGACGCCTATCAGGCGGCCGTTGCGGCCGCCCATCAGAAACTTGTTGACGCCGTCGTTGATACCCGCCAGGTTCGTTCCGCGGTGTCAGAATCCTGGCGACGTTGCCTGAAATTGCATGATTCTCCGGAGCGGGTGATCGCCCCGAGTACCATTTCCACCACGGTGCTCGAAGAACACCGCAAGACCCATCCGATCACCGCGGTGCTTCCCATGTTAGAAACGCTGTTGGCCCCGGCCCATGACGTCGGGCTGATCACCGCGATTTCCAATACCGATGGTTACCTGCTGTGGGTTGATGGGGCACATCAAATGCGGGAGCAAGCCGAAACGATTGGCTTTGCTCCCGGTTCCGACTGGTCAGAAGAATCAATGGGAACGTCTGCGCCTGGTGCGGCACTGTCCACGGGAACGCCCGCGCAGGTCGCCGGGGCTGAACATTTTTCGCACCATGTCCACAACTTCTACTGCAGTGCCGTGCCGTTGCGGCACCCATCGGGTCGGGTGCTTGGCATATTAGATTTGACCGGTTCGGCTACTGCGGTGACCCCGTTGGCACTGGCGATGCTGTCTAATGCTGCACAAGTTATTGAGCAGTACTGGTCGACTCACACCTTCTGGCACGCTCACCAACAGCCGCCGGTGGTCGCCCCACATACGGTGTTCATCGAAGTTGCCTCGGGCAATACTGCCCGGCTCGGGAAGCTGCGCTTATCGAACCGGCACGCCGAAATTCTAACGCTACTGGACTGGCATCGCAGCGGATTATCGGCCACCCAGTTGGCTCACCTGCTCTTCGGAGATGTGGCACCCGATGAGTTGCCCACCCGTCTGACGACTGTGCGTGCCGAAATGTCTCGGTTGCGCAAGCTCCTGAGCCACTCCGGGCTGCCCATGACTGTGGAGTCGCAGCCCTACCGACTCCAGTCATCCATCACCACCGATGTCTCGGCGGCAATGCGGGCACTGCACCGCGGGGATCTGACCACCGCACTCCAGGTGGCTCCCGCCGATCTACTGCCCGGCTCAGATGCGCCCGGCGTCGTGGAATTACGCAATCATTTTGCCACCACACTGCGTGAAGCCATCCTGGCCGATGCTTCCGCCGATCAACTGTGGTCTTACCTTGGTCGCCACCAGGCGGCAGATGATGTCGAGGCTTGGCTGCTGGCACTGAAAATCTTGCCGGCGAATAGCCCCCGCAGAGCCATTGTCACCGCAACCCTGCAGCGCCTCACCGGCTAACACGGTGGGTTGCAACGTTGCTGCAACCCACCCCAACCTAGAGTGGGGCATGTCACAATGAGTTGCCCATCGGGCACGGACGACATTGCAACGCTAGGGAAAGGTATCACCATGGTCGTGTACGCAAATCCAAATACCGACGGCGCCGTCGTACATTTCAAGGATCGCTATGATCACTATATTGGCGGCGAATGGAAAGCCCCCGCCAAGGGTCAATACTTTGAAAACCCCACCCCGATTACCGGCCAGTGCTTCACCACGGTTGCCCGTGGTACCGCCGAAGACATCGAAGCCGCCCTGGATGCAGCCCATGCGGCAGCCAAAACCTGGAATAAGTCCTCCCCCACCGAACGCGCCGCGTTGTTGCTCGCCGTCGCGGACCGGATGGAAGAAAACCTGGAAAAAATCGCCGTGGCGGAGTCCTGGGATAATGGTAAAGCCGTCCGCGAGACCTTGAACGCCGATATTCCACTGGCCATCGACCACCTGCGCTATTTCGCCGGTGCGATCCGCGCCCAAGAAGGCTCGTTGTCACAGATCGACGACGATACCGTGGCCTATCACTATCACGAACCACTGGGGGTGGTCGGGCAGATCATTCCGTGGAATTTCCCGATCCTGATGGCTATCTGGAAGATTGCCCCGGCACTTGCCGGCGGAAACTGTATCGTGTTGAAACCCGCCGAGCAGACCCCGGCTTCGATCATGGTGCTGATGGAACTGGTCGGCGACCTGATTCCACCGGGTGTGCTCAACGTCGTCAACGGTTTCGGCCTGGAAGCGGGCAAACCGCTGGCCTCGTCGCCGCGCATCGGCAAGATTGCGTTCACCGGAGAAACCACCACCGGGCGCATGATCATGCAGTACGCCACCGAGAACATCATCCCGGTCTCACTGGAGTTGGGTGGTAAATCTCCGAATATCTTCTTCGGCGACGTCATGGACGCCGACGACGGCTACCTGGACAAAGCACTAGAAGGCTTCACCTTCTTCGCGCTAAACCAGGGCGAAGTCTGTACTTGTCCATCGCGCGCGCTGATTCAGGAAAGCATCGCCGATGATTTCTATGATTTGGGTATCGAACGCGTCAAGCAGATCAAACAGGGCAACCCGCTGGATACCGACACCATGATGGGTGCCCAGGCGTCGAATGACCAATTCGAAAAGATCATGTCCTACATCGACATTGGGAAACAAGGTGGCGCCGAGGTCCTGATCGGTGGCGAAGCCGTGGATCTGGGCGGCGAGCTGTCCGGCGGGTACTATGTGGCGCCAACCGTGCTGCGTGGTTCCAATGACATGCGCGTCTTCCAGGAAGAAATCTTCGGCCCGGTGGTGGCTACCACAACGTTCAAAGATTATGACGACGCCCTGTCGATTGCCAATGACACGCTCTTTGGTCTGGGTGCCGGCGTCTGGTCACGCAATGGCAACGTCGCCTACCGTGCCGGCCGCGATATTCAGGCCGGTCGCGTGTGGGTCAATAACTACCACGCCTATCCGGCACATGCTGCCTTTGGTGGCTATAAGATGTCCGGGTTTGGTCGGGAAACCCACCTGATGCTGTTGGAGGCCTACCAGCAGACCAAGAATCTGCTGGTGTCCTACTCAGAACAGCCCCAGGGCTTCTTCTAAAACCACCTGTGGTTGCCTGTTGGCCGTCGATCGCACAGATTGGCGGCCATCGTGGCGTCTGGGGGTACTCTAGCCAGACTCTGCTGCGGCGAATAGCCTTGAAATGAGCCATCCAGAGCCCTGCAGCCGCAGAACACTGGAGAAGGAAAGGCTACCTACCATGGCACAAAATGTCGCACAAAAACTGATTGATTCCCATTTAGTCAACGGAGTCCCGGAGCCTGGTCACGAAATTGGCCTGTCAATTGATCAAACACTGACCCAAGATGCCACCGGAACCATGGTCATGCTCGAGCTGGAAGCGCTGGGCTTGACCAGGATCAACACCGAACTGTCGGTACAATACGTTGATCACAATCTGTTACAAACCGATGAGAAGAACCCGGAAGACCACCTGTTTTTACAATCCGGTGCCGCCCGCTACGGTCTGTGGTTTTCCAAACCCGGTAATGGGGTATCCCATCCGGTGCACCAGGCCCGCTTCGGCCGTCCGGGCACCACCATGATCGGTTCTGATTCCCACACCTGTGCTGCCGGTGCCATTGGCATGTTGGCCATCGGGGTGGGTGGTTTAGAGATTGCAATGGCCATGGCCGGTGATCCAGTGTATTTGCAAATGCCGGAAATTTGGGGTGTGGAACTCACCGGAGAACTTCCCGACTGGGTTTCAGCCAAAGATGTGATCCTTGAGATGTTACGTCGGCACGGTGTCAAGGGCGGGGTTGGTCGGATCATTGAATACCACGGTGAAGGCCTCAACGACCTGACGGCAATGGACCGCCACGTGATAGCCAATATGGGTGCCGAACTTGGCGCCACCACCTCGGTTTTTCCTGCTGACGACGCCGTCGGAGAGTTTTTGACCGCGGTTGGTCGTCCCGAAGACTTCACCGAGCTGGTCGCGGATGAGGGTGCAAAGTATGACGTCGAGGAGCACATCGATTTATCAACGTTGGAACCGTTAATTGCCAAGCCGTCTTCGCCCGGCAACGTGGTACCGGTTCGTGAAGTCGCCGGTGAAGAGGTGTATCAGGTGGTTGTGGGATCCTCAGCAAATCCTGGGCTGCGGGATTTCGCCGTCGTCGCCGAGATACTCAAAGACCGACAAGCCCACAACCAGGTCTCTTTGGATATCAATCCCACCTCACGCGAAATTCTCCTGGACCTGACCAAAGGCGGTTGGACATTTGATTTGATCAGTTCTGGGGCTCGTCTGCATCAGTCCGGGTGTATGGGATGCATTGGTATGGGGCAGGCTCCGGCGGTGGGACGAAATAGTTTGCGCACCGTGCCACGCAACTTCCCGGGGCGGTCAGGAACCGATGAGGACTCCGTGTGGTTGTGTTCACCAGAAACAGCCGCCGCAGCCGCACTGACCGGGCGGATCACCGATCCGCGAGACCTTGAGCTGGACTACCCTACGGTCCAGCTGCCAACCTTCTACAGCCTGAACACCGAAATGCTCGTGCCGCCCCTCGCCGAGCAGGATGCGCAAGAGGTCGAGTTGGTTAAGGGGACGAATATCAAATCCTTGCCTGAGTTCGATGAGTTGCCGGATGATATGGATCTGCCCGTGTTGTTGCGCGTGGGCGATAATATTTCGACCGATGAGATCATGCCGGCTGGTTCCCGGGTCTTGCCGTTTCGCAGTAATATCCCGGCAATCGCAGAGTTTGTCTATATTCAGGTCGATGACACTTATCCCGCACGAGCTCAAGAGCTCGGTTCGGGGCACGCAATTGTTGGCGGTGAGAATTACGGTCAAGGATCGTCGCGGGAGCACGCGGTGATTGCGCCTCGCTACCTTGGTTTGCGGGTCGTTCTTGCTAAATCTTTCGCACGGATTCACTGGCAGAACCTGGCGAATTTCTGCGTCCTCCCCTTAGAGTTTGTGGATCCTGAAGACTACCTGCGGATCGAAGATAACGCTGTGCTCAGTTTCCGGGGGCTTCACGAGTCGCTACGACGCGGCAACGACATAACGGCCATGTTGGAAGGTAAGCCACTGAAGTTGCGGCACAAGTTGTCGGACCGTCAAGTGGAAATGGTGCTGCTTGGGGGTCGTATTCCGCAACGTGCCGCTCAGGATACTTCCGCCCAGCCTCGTGAGGAAATCAAACCAGCTCAACCTGAGGGCTGATCTAGTGTGTTCTGTATTAGGACTGTTCGTTGTCGTCGTCATCCATGGGGATAGCAATGTGCTGATCGACCCAGTCGGCCTCGCTGACCGTGGCTGGTTTGGGAGTTTTCGGCAGGATCGGCTGCTCGTCGTCGTGCTCATCGGTAGCCAACTGTTCGGCGAGTTCTTCTTCGGGAATTTCTGAATGCGGTTTCTTGTGATTGGCAGGCATAACCAGTCACTCCTTTCGCTGGGTTCTTAGCTTTGCACTGTTGGTTTGAAGATTCAAGATCATGTGCACTGCGTCGAGCCGAAGCGACCATCACTCTACTGCGGTGCGACTTGGAAAGTCTGTGGAGCCGCTGCTCGTTGCGTGTCGTTCATTAACATTTTACTTGCCCCGTGACCTGCAGCATGGTAGATCAGAGGTACAGCGGTTTCACTAACTTGTGATCCGCACCCGACGTGGTACGACGTCGAAGATTGAACGTCTGTTCCGCATAGCATTCGACTCGCACACCTAGCACTCCCCTGACGACATACCCCAGTCAGCTGCTTTGTATACAACCTCACATGGTCAATACTCGGGAAAGGAGACATTCGATGCGATCCACCATATTTAACTTCCTCTCGCAAGAGCCCGTTACCTCTTCAGCTCAAGTGCCGGATGGCCAGGATGATTTCGATTGGATTAGTGTCAGCGAAACACCCTGTTAATTCGAAAACCGTCGTCTATTCCTAACGCCGCGGCCCAGTATTTGGGATCCGCGGCGTTTGTGATCTGTATTCTGGTCGTCGAGCGGACTACGCTAGTGCAGGTGAGCCAACGGAAAATCTTTTATACTTCTGATATTTACGATGCATTCGAAGAGGAAGTCGCATCCCTGGATCTCCAGTTGCAATCACTCGGCCAGCATCGCCAGTTTCACGGTCGCATTCGGACCGTGCAATGTCTGCACGACAACGGTTTAGTCAAAGCCATTGCCAATGAACCGGGCGAGGGCCAGGTGCTTGTTGTGGATGGTGGCGGTAGCCTGCGTTCGGCTTTGATGGGTGGCAACATCGCTAAAGCATTTGCTGATAATGGCTGGGCTGGGGTTATCATTCACGGTGCGATTCGTGACCGGCATGAAATAGCAGCGCTCCCCCTCGGGGTGAAGGCGCTCGGTTCGAATCCACGAAAATCTGCCAAGGACGGCATTGGGGTTCGCGATATTACCGTGACGATAGGCAACGTCGATTTCATTCCCTATGCCACGGTGTACGCAGATGAAGACGGCGTCATCGTTGATGCGCGCGCATCATAGACACGAACCAATATTGTGCAGGCTCGTGTCTATGATGGATTTAGGCTGCCTTAGCCCATGTGACGTCGACGCTGGGCCATCCAATATCGACCCCTAAGTTGTCTGGTGGTGGGTCGCTGTTCCAGTATTTGATCTCGGATAGTGGTGGCCGGGTCTCTACGGTGTAGGAGTGTCCGGTTGGGGTGGTGACGGTGAGTTCATCTGGGGTGCCGGTGTAGGTCCATCCGCGGTTTTCTTTGCGTTGGTTACAGCGTCGACACAGTCCGGTGGCATTATTCCAACTGGTAGCGCCTCCGTCAGCTCTGCGGTGGCGGTGATCAGATTCTTGGCACGGGCCGTTACACCATGGGGTGGCACAGGTGTCCTCACGGATTTTGAGCATTTTAGCTAACCCGTCGGGGAACCGACGGCGGGTGGATTCCATTGCCACCAGCTGCCCATCAGCAGGGCGGGTGTACAGCCGGCGGATAAATGTTGCCGCCGCCGGGTCAGACAGCCAGTGTTTGATCATTTCAGCGGGTAGTGGCCCATGACCGGGAATCCAGGCAGGTAGATCGTCACCACCAAATAATGTGGTGTCATGCATCAGCACAACGACTTCTCCGGTGACTGCCTCAGCGGTGGTTTGCCCGGTGAGTAGCTCGACGAAAATATCGGCCATCACCTGATCCCGGGTTAGCGGTTGTCCCTGGGCGTCAAGCGTCTCACCGGCAGCGATCCGTTGATTCGCAAGCTTACTCAGGGTGTCCATGACCGCTACACCCTGATGGGTAGGCAGTTCTGCGGTGACATATACCTGGCCATCAGCAGCAGGGTCGGTATAGACCCGTCTGCCACGTTTATTAGCTTCAGCACGCTGCTCACTTGCCTGTCGGTCTAACCTGTAGGCGTGGCCTTGTACCAAGTTCCGTAACTGCGCACTCGAAGCCCGGCCCAATCGGCCGGCAATGGCCGCATCAATGGCTCGTCGATGGTCATCCGCTAGATGATTCGTCTGCTGGGCGACCAGTCGGGCATGATACTCACTGACGACACCTTCTGATAACGCAGCCAAAGTGTGTGGCAACACGGTATGCAAGGCAATCGCCGTATGGGTCAGTGCCGCACCCACATACGGCGATTCTCCCCTGGCCAATCCAACTTCGGCCTCAATACCCTTGAGCTGCAAAGACGTCGGTACGCCCAACTGACACTCGCGGGCTTTGCGACGTTGCGTAAACTGATACGTATCTTCAGATTGCACAGCAGCCAGCATCCGCTTTGCCTGTTCCACACCTTGCAGTCGATCAATACAGGCCTCTTCGGAATCCCCCTCCGGAAGACCGGCCAGTAACGAAATCACGTCCTGAACCGTAGCTTTTGGCTTTTCCCGCGTATCCATACACCAACTCTAACCAAAGGGTAGGACACTGTAAGCAACACACCACCGACCATCGAACACCACCACTGACAACACAACCCTGTGGAAAACGAGGATTTCAAATGCTACTTTGTGGTATTAGCCCCGTTCCAATGCTGCATAGACTCCTTGCCCCAGAACTCATTGCCAGGTGACCTGGGTTATGCTGTCGAAGTGAGCACAATATTCACCGATATCACCCCGTTGAAAGTCAGTCGAGACTATCGCAGGCTATGGATCGGCAATTCGTTATCGGCCATTGGTACCCAACTGACCCTGGTGGCTGTGTCGCTGGAGATTTTCGCTCTGACGGGGTCCTCTGCATACGTCGGTTTGCTGGGTGCTTTTGCGCTTCTTCCACTAATCATCACCGGACTCTATGGTGGCGCGATTGCAGACCATGTTGACCGGCGCAAAGTCGCTTTGTATTCTGCGCTGATACTCTGGTTGACCACGGTTGCGATTTGTCTGCACGCGTGGTTAGGTATCGAAAATATCTGGCTGCTCTACGGTCTAATCGCCGTTCATTCTGGTGCCTCCGGGATTAACCAACCGACTCGCGGGGCCATCATTCCAGCGTTAGTCGGCACGGAACTGCTCGCCTCAGCTAATGCCTTGAATATGCTGTCCATGTCGATTTCTATGATGTTGGGGCCGCTGTTGGCCGGTGGGCTGGTCGCCACGATCGGGTATTCCTGGACCTACACGATTGACGCCGTCACCTTCTTGCTCACGCTCTATGCGGTCTACCGGTTGCCAGCGCTACCACCGGTCCACCCGGAGGGCCAAGCACCCACAGATCGCAAAGTTGGGCTGCGCTCTGTGTGGGAGGGTTTCCGCTTCTTAGCCACCCGCAAGAATCTGCGCATGACGTTCATCCTGGACATCATCGCCATGGCAACGGCCTTCCCGCGCGCCGTCCTGCCGGCTATGGGTGTGCTGATCATCGGATCCAGCTACGCCCAAGGGATCAATGGGTCGACAGATGACCCAGCGGAACTTATCACAGGCTTACTGCTGGCAGGAATTGCGGCCGGGGCCTTTATCGCCGGACTGTTTTCTGGAACCTTCACCCGCATCACCGCACAAGGCAAAGCCGTCTACTGGTCAATTGTGGTGTGGGGAGTGTCCATTGCCCTGTTCGGGCTGTTCGGTTGGCTGGCCATTCGTAGCGCAGCCAACGGCGAGCCCAGCCTGGTGTTGTTGTGCGCAGCTGTGGCGATGCTCATGGTGGCCGGGGCGGCCGATTCAGTATCTGGGATTTTCCGCAACACGATCCTGCAGACCGCTACGCCAGATCATCTGCGCGGTCGGTTACAGGGGGTGTTCATCGTTGTGGTTGCCGGTGGTCCCAGGGTAGGCGAAATGCTTACCGGTGCGGTCTCGGCTGGGATTGGTGAGGCCGTCACGATGATGCTGGGTGGTCTGTTATGCGTTTTCGCCGCGACACTGGCGGTGCGCCTGGTACCAGGGTTCTTGCGTTATGACGCTCGCACTCCGGTTGCATAGTCACACCCGCAACATGATCGTCAGGTTGCACCTGCATCATCCCTCGGGCTGAGATCGCCTACCGCAGGTTGACGATTCAACTGCCTGCACTCGAGTGACGATTCACCATGGGTTTCGAACAAAGATGGATAGCAGATCGGCGACAACAGGTCACCGACACACTCATTCAAGGAGAATCCATGAACACCACGTTGACCCCAATATTCGGTCGCGAATTGACAGACGACGAACTGGCAACCTTCCACGGCGGCTACTGCGACATCACCATTAGTCGAGATAACAACGGCAGAGTCACCGGAGTGTCCCACAAAGGCACCAGCTGTGGCGCAGTCACAGTGATCGTAAACGCTTAACGCAAGGAGCCACCATGACACAAAATATCCTCACGCTCGGGCAATCGCTGAATGACGTCGATCTCGCGTCTTTCTACGGTGCAAGTGATTCTGGCAAATGCGTTGTGACCATCTCCAACGGTTCTGGAGAGGTCACCATGACCGGCAACTGTAAAGGCGTCACGGTGAAAGAACAATGAAAACCCACACTGTTACTCACTACCTGGGACGTTCCTTATCGGACACCGAATTGGCGGCCTTTGCCGGCGGCGTCACCGAGGGCGGCTGCATTCCTGATCCGATGCAAGAAGCGCTGAAAAAACTGCAGGGCAACCAAACCGGCACGTTAGTTCAATAACAAAGCCACCACCCATGGTTTCACGGGTCCGAGGCGAAGATTTCGGGCCCGTGAAACCACCCATTTTTCTGCACCATAAACGAGGAAAGTTCATGTCCCGTGTACCAATCGTGTTACAAACCGCAGAAACTGACTGCGGCCCGGCCTGCCTGACGGCGATGTTACGAGCGCAAAGACACCGCGTTACCTTGACCGATCTGCGAGCAGATATGGATCCGGGACGCGACGGCTCATCCGGGGTCGTGATGCGCCGTACCGGTCAGCGCTGGGGCCTGCCACTGCAAGCCCAGTTGGTGGACCCACAGGATCTGGGCCAACGCATCCACGAGATACCGCTGCCTTTCGTCTTGCATCTGACCCGACAGCACTACGTCGTCGTCGATAAAATTCGGCGCGACCACGTTGAAGTCATGGATCCAGCTGTTGGGCGCCGCCGATTATCCAGGTCCCAAATCACCGAAGAATCCAGCGGTCTGGTGTTATTCCTCGGAAACCTCGATGCCAATGACGACGACGCCCCACCCCCAGCGATGCTCACAGAGAAGCAACCACCCGGTGTTTTAGCCACTGTTCTGCGCGGGGTTCGTGGTGAACTCGCCCGTGCCGGTTTGTTGTCCCTGTTATTGGCGGTCGGTGGGTTAGCTTTGCCTGTCACCACGGCACTTATTGTCGACGCGCTGGTTGCCGACGCCGTTGAACAGCACCGGTGGTTGGCCATCGGGATGGCCCTAGCCTTGGCCATTGGTTTGCTCACCCTGATAAGAAACTGGGTTTTAGCAACCCTGCAGCGGCGTATGGCGGGGCACCTGAGCATCAGTGTTGCCACGACCCTGTTTTCCCGAAATCTGAAATTCTTTGACCGACGATCCGTCGGAGATCTCTTTGGTCGGGTTGAATCAGCCCATGCAATCCATGCACTGTTAAGCGTGGCCCTTCTAGGGGCGGGGCTCGATGCGCTGCTGACGGTCGGCTATCTCATCGCGCTTATGGTCATGGCCCCTCCGCTGGCCGCTGTGACCACCGGCATAATTGTGCTGTGTCTGGTCATCTCCGGAATGGTTGCCAAACGCAGCGCCAATTTACGGCGCGAAGAAATTCTGGTTACCGCCGATTCCTCAACGCTGTTGGTCGACGGGATCGACGGAATGACCACGCTGCGCGCCTACGGTGCCGAATCGTCAATGCTCGCTCAATGGCAGCAGCTGCTCGATCGACGGTTAGATCTGACACGCTGCCGAGCACGACTCAACGCCCTGTCGATGGCGTTATTGGCCGCCATGGCAGTGGCCACGCCTCTGATCATTCTCGTCATGGCAACCTCGCCAGCGGTAGCACATTCCAGCGCCTTTGGTCAGATCGCCCCGGGAACGGCGCTGGGGCTCATGGCGCTTGCTACCGCGACGCTTACACCGGTTGCCTCGTTGGCAACCCAATTGGTTGAAGCCGCAGATCTGCGGCCGCTACTTGATCGGGTGCAAGACCTCACCATGGCTGCACCCGAACGCTCCGGAGGCAACCACCCCGGCGAACTCACCGGTAGTATTACCCTCGACAACGTCACTTTCAAACACGAACGCTACGGCCGCGAGATTCTACATGGCATTACCGCCCAGGTCCCAGCCGGTTCTACCGTGTGTATTCTGGGTCCAACCGGATGCGGCAAGACCACACTGGCTCAAATTATGGCGGGGATGCACTCCCCGACTGAAGGTCGGGTGCTGGTCGATGGCAACGACGTCGAAACCCTGGATCCCGGGGCGTTTCGGGCCCAGGTGGGCGTCGTCTTCCAGGACTCTTGGACGCCCGCCGGCACAATTCGTGAAGCCATCCTGGTCTCCCGCACCGGCTACACGGACGAAGACATTTGGCGTGCGCTGTTTCACGCCCAGTTAGCTCAAGACATTCTGGCGCTGCCCATGGGACTGGATACCCGACTCGGCTCCGGTGGTTCCGGGCTGTCCGGTGGACAACGCCAACGCCTGGCCCTGGCACGTGCACTGCTGGGTGAACCAAAGATCCTGATTCTGGACGAGCCCACCAGCGCGCTGGACGGGGACACGGAACGCGCCATCGAAGCCGCACTGGTCGAACTGCATATTACCCGGATCATCGTTACCCACCGGCTGTCCATTGCCACTGCGGCCGACCAACTATGGGTCATACACGACGGCAAACTCGTAGAATCCGGTGCACCGGCCGAATTGGCGGTCAGTGGCGGCTGGTACGCCAAACTCTTGGAAGCTCATTCGACGTCATCCCAACAGTTGACCTGAGATACGCCACTGGGATGATGACCTGGGCCATAGCGCCGTGTCATGATACTGACATCATTTCACGTCACCCTACGGAGGAATCATGTCCCAGCAGTCACCCCAACAGCGTGCCGAAGCCTATAGAGTCACTCTCGATCACGGCATTGATCTTGTCGGATGGGGTATCCGCGCCGATACCGTTGTCGTCCAGGCCAGCGGCTTGACCACACCGATCACCGTGACCATCGGCGACCAGAACATCGAAGTCGCCGAAGTCTTTACTGCCGACGGCGTCGACGGTTTTTCCATGCCGTTGACCGCACTTGAACTCCCCGAGGGCAGCCTCAAGATCCAAGGCGAAGCCATGCCACCACACATGCTGGACCAGCAACAATCACCTGATGAACCCATGGGCGCCAGAACATTCTTCTGGTGCCTCGTCTTCCCGAGGATGCGTGGGTGCCGCTAACACAACGCTTCTGGCTGCGGTTACTACTAACCGCCGCGGTCTTTGTTCTCGACGCCCTGGTCTGGGGCGGCGATACCCGGTTAATCACCGGCAACTATCTCCCCGTCTGGCTGGTTGTCGGCATCGGTGCGCTCGGGTACAGTTGCCTGCTCATCGCCGTCTCGCCGGTCCCGGGATATATCGCGATGCTGATCCTCAGTGTTTGTGGTCTATTCTTACCGGCCGCTGAAAGTTTCGCCGGTTTTCTCCTGGCACTGTTTTGGATAGCGCGGCTCTCGCAACGACGTCGCGCGTGGTTCGCTCTAGCCTGGGCAGCATTGCCATTAGCCATTAATGTCTATACCGGCCGCACGTTCCACCCCGATGCCCCGCTGTCATTGACACTGATCAATACCGGGTTGTGGCTGGTATTGATCATCGGGGTCTGGATTGCCGGCCGAGCCCTGGCACGCACCCATAATCGACTGACCACCGAGCGCCAGTGGGCCGAAGCCGCAACCGAAGAAGCTCGCGCCATGGAGCGGGTGCGCATCAGCCGCGACCTCCACGATACGGTGGCCCATTCACTGACCGGAATCCTGCTGCAGGTGGCCGGACTCCGTGCGGCCCACAAGAACCCCGAGGCCACAACCGATATTGACGGCGTACTGGCCGATATCCAAATCACCGCGGAACAAAGCATGCGCGAACTCCACCGACTCTTAGGCATACTGCGCGCCCCGGACAACGGCACGGATGGTTCCAGACCCCACGGCCTGGCCGATGTCGGTGCGTTAATCACCGCCGCCCAAGCCTCGGGGCTCGCCGTCACCACCGAAACCACCGGCACCCCGGTCACCTTGGACCCGAGCCTGGAGCACGCAGTCTACCGGGTCATCCAAGAGGGCCTATCCAATGCGATGAAGCACGCCGGTGAGGGCGCTGAAGTAGAAATCACCCAGGACTGGGCGCCGAACCAGTTGACGGTGAGCATCCGGTCCACCAGCGGCGTCATGACCACCAAACCCGTCTCGGGTGGCTTTGGGCTGGTGGGTCTGCGCGAGCGTATCGGCGTCTCCGGTGGCACCATGCACCATGGCCCCACCCCAACCGGGTATCTGCTGCAAGTCAGCCTGCCCACCGCCCAGACCCACGTTCGTTTGAACACCTTCGGAGATGCTTCATGACCACCACCGTGATGATCGTTGATGACCAACCGATGGTCCGGGCCGGGCTGACCATGCTGCTCAACGCCGAAACCGACCTGGAAGTCATCGGCGAGGCCGAATCCGGCAACCAAGCCCTGCAGCTGGCGCGCCAGTTACGCCCAGATGTGGTGCTCATGGACGTGCGTATGCCCGGAATGGACGGGGTCACAGCAACCCAGCACCTGGTCCAGGAATCCCAAGACAACCCGAACCGGCTGATCAAAGTGCTCATTATGACGACGTTCGATGACGAGGACGTCGTGGTCGGGGCACTGCAAGCTGGCGCTTCGGGGTATCTGCTCAAACATGCCTCGCCCACCGAAATTGCCGATGCAATCCGTCGCGTACTAGCCGGGGATACCTGGCTGGATGCCACCGCAGCCACCCGTCTGGTTGACCGGCTGCGAGCGCGCTCCCAAGACACCACGGATCTGGGGGCTTTGTTGACGCCACGGGAACAAGAAGTGCTGCGCTATGTGGCCGCAGGGTATTCCAATCACGAAATTCGCGACCGACTGGTGCTCAGCGAAGCCACCGTCAAAACCCACGTATCACGCATCTTATTAAAAACCGGCTCACGAGATCGCGCCGCCGTCGTCGCCCTGGCATATCGCAGCGGGTTCGTGGCACCTGATGATCCGCTGCCACAGTGAGTCATCCGACCGGGGTATGACACTTACCGTTACGGGCTGATGTCTTCTGGCCCGGCGGCGGGCATGCTGGAGATAGCGCTGCACCGCAGCCGCCACCATCACCAACCTCAAGGAGTCCACATGAAGCTATCTCGACTTCGCGTACTATCTGCGATTGCCGCCGTCGGACTGTTATTCAGCGCGGCCCCAGCACACGCAACCGATGCCAAACCCGATCCGTCGGCACCCATCATCGTCAAACCGGATCCATCCGATCGCATCCCGCACCCGCGGCCACCGCGGATCCCACCGTGCCCAAGCAAACCGGCCCCTCCGGGCTGGGCGGTGCCGCTGTACTGTGAAATCGGACCAATCATTCCAATTCCTGGACCACCCCGGGAGATCATCCCAGGTCCGGTGGTTCCAGGACCGATTGTGCCGGCGGA
>NZ_DYXC01000111.1 GCF_020742345.1 Enteractinococcus helveticum
TCTAGCTGTCGTGTCCAAGATCAACACATTCCGCCAGCGCCTGCTTGCGCTGTTCGGGTGTGAGTATCTGCCACGTCGACCACCCGGGTGTTGAACACTGCGAGAGTGTTTCCAATACCTCCTCGACGGACAAGAACTCCCTCCAGGCAGTCACCATCATTCCACCGCCTGGCCCCTCGGTGTATACGGCCTTGCCGTCATGCACCCACCCGTCATAGACCGCCAGCGCTTGCTTCGGCGTCATCGGTGGTTCAAAAGAGGTTGTTGTGACGACAGACTCTGCCAGTCTGACAATCTCCACCACTTGCCACGTGCCGGATCCGTCATTGGCCACACGAACAGTGTCATTGACCGCTAACGGAACGTAGAAAGCATTATTCATGGAACTCACCAAGCCTTGTTCCTGATCAAGCCAGTGTCCCCACAAATTCTCGGTACGTATGTTGAAGTCGTGCCAGGGGTGCAGCGCCAATGTGAACTTTATGGAGGGTTCTTTGATATGCCGTGTCATGTCTTCATCCTAGGGCGGGATTCAGCAGTCTATTTTGGCCCTGTGGATAACCTGCTGAACAGCCCGGTCATCGTCGATGCACTGATCAAGCCGGCCGAAATTGTCCACTGACTAGCCTGAGGCAACGACAAAAGCGTGACATGCTGCGCGATTTGTACTCCTGGAAGTTGTAATACTGCAAGATCTCACAGTGCAAAATCACCGAATCTTGCTCATGGTTTCAGAGATCATTCCTGGCGAATGCAACATCATCTCATGGTTGTCTTAGCAGACACGTCGAGCCAATGAACAAGATGCTCAGCTACGGGTCGAATAGTATTTTTGGCAACCCGTTTTGGCTGAAGTTTTCCGTTAGTGTTGGTAGTACAGAGGCAAGAACAAGCACGGCACATCAGCCAGACTGCTTGGGAGAAACGAGCACTCATCATGTCGATACCTCCACCACTCACCAGCACCGTAAATTCATTACAAACACCAGTACTGTTAGACACCGATATCGGTTCTAATGTGGACGATTTATTGGCCCTGTTATTCGTATTGGGCAGCCAAAACTTGAAACTCGTCGGCGTGACGACGGTCTACGGAGACACGCACCTTCGGGCCAGAATTGCCGCCGCTACACTGTCGCTCGCAGGACGAGACGACGTTCCCATTGGTTTTGGCAACGCGGAACCAAAATCTGGGCGCGATGTGTTCTGGACCGGGCACGAAGGCGAGGGATTCGACCTCAGCCGGGTTGAAAACCCACAAACTACCGCGGCCGCAGTGTATGCCGACGCGTTGCGGACGCACGGCTCAAGACTGGTCGTCGCCGCCATCGGGCCGCTGACTAATGCCGTTGAGGCACTGGAGGATTGCAAGGTCAAACCACGATGCGTGGTAGCCATGGCGGGCCAATTCGAGGAGAGCTGGCCCGACCACAATGTTTTCTCCGACGCCGTGGCTGCCGCACGCTTCATGGAACTGGGCATCCCCATGATCTGCATCGGCATCGAACTGTGCCGCCAAGTACCCTATGCTGAACCCGATCTAGACGCGATCAAACGAGCCAGGCCCGGGCATCCACTCACAGCGCTGATCGTCGAGCAATCGCAGACGTGGTGGCACCACCACGGTCTAGAACAGTCCAATCCCTGTGATCCGCTCACCCTGCTAGCCGTAAGCCATCCAGAAGTCTATGAGTTTCAACAGGCAAAGATCCAGATCCCGGCCTATGGCAGTCAGGCTGGCAAGACACATTGGGTGCCCTCCGACTACGGTCACCAGTGGTTTGCCACCGGAGTCCAGGTGCAACAAGCAAGGCGTTTGATTCTCGACAGTGTGATTCGCGCGATGCGTCCTCACCAGTCCGAGCAATAGCAGATCGTCACGACTTGTTTTCCTGGCGCTCAGAGACCCATCGTGCATGGCTTTGACAGCATGTGGTGTTATGCCGAGGTATTCACCGGCCAGGCCAACACGCTAACAAACATCCAACCGCGGCTCACTTCAATCACCTGTATTCCAGGTGAAAGTGGCGTGTTGATGACCCATCACTGCTCCAGGCCTTAGACCGCAGTGCGAATCGATTTATGCATAATCGTGTGGACCACCGTAATTCACCAGCCTGCGTGGATGGCCGGTTAGGAAACATTCCTGTGCGCTTCTTGGACTTCCAGCTCGCGTTTTTCTTGACGTGCCGAGCGGTAGCGGAAAAACAGTGCCAATAGGCCACCGGAGATGTTGTGCCACACACTGAAGACCGCGGCTGGAAGTGCTGCGACCGGGTTGAAATGTGCTGCAGCAAGTGTAGCTGCCAGTCCAGAGTTTTGCATACCCACTTCCACCGATGTGGTGCGGGCAACGCGTTCTGGATAGTTGAATACCCGAGCTGCGAAATACCCAAGTAAATATCCGAGGCCGTTGTGCAGAACCACGACAGCCAAGACCAGCAAACCGGCTTCAATGATGCGATCGGCGGAGCCCGAAACCACAGCAACGACGACGTAGGAAATACCCAGTACGCTGACCCAAGGCAACAGCGGCAGAATTTTGTCAACCCAGGTGCGCAGCAACCAGCGAACCAGCAGTCCAGCAACCACTGGAATGAGTACCATCTGGACAATGGACATTGCCATCGACCCGGCATCCACCGGCAGCAGTGTCCCGGCTAACCACAGGGTCAGCAACGGTGTGAAGATTGGTGCCAACAGTGTTGAAACCGAAGTCATCGTGACTGACAGGGCGACATCGCCCTTGGCCAGATAGGTAATGACATTCGAAGAAGTCCCGCCCGGGGCACAACCCACCAGGATCACGCCAACGGCCAGTTCGGGTGGCAGCTGGAAGATAAACACCAGTGCCACCGCAATAGCCGGCATGATCACGTATTGAGCGACGACGCCTAGCAGAATCGGTAGTGGGCGTTTGACGACTAAGGCAAAATCCGGGATCGTCAGGGTAATCCCCATGGCAAACATGATGATGCCAAGCGCAACGTTGGTGTATTGCGCGAGCGGCGCCGTCTGAGTTGGGAATAAAAACCCGATAAGAAACGCAACGATAATAATGACCGGAAACACCGTTACCGCAATGCGGGCCGATCGATCTTCACCTGACCGCCCTTGCTGCTGGGTATTGACTGGCTTGGTCATCGTTACGTCCAATCTCTCATATGCCGTATGTTTCACACTTACTGTGGTGTTCTAAGCAACATAGCAGCCAAAATAACAAGGACAGTTGACATGACACAGAACTTGGCACGATCTTCGGACATGTGCTGTTATATTGATGCGGTTCGCCCTATCTGTCAGCTATCCGAGGCGCGCTGAACACTGCTGGCGAAAATGCGAATCATCAATCGTAGCAACAATTACCAGATTCTGGCCAGGAAGGGTGCTCTATGGCTGAACAGGCCGTTGACCTCATCAGGATGCGTAGAGCAGACCGGTAACGATCCATGAATTTTTGTTGAGCCCTTTGACTTCCTGCAATTCTGGCTCAATGGGCACACCTTATTGATGCGCATCAGCAAGGTGGCACGGTTATCACCGCTATGTAGTCAACGCATCCGCTGTTGCCCCGGGAACGGGTATGAAACAGTAGAAGCATGCAGACAGATGCCCACGACCGAACATCAATTACACAGCTTGCCACCCAGCACGGTCTCGACCTTATCCCTGAGACCATCACAATCAATGAAATCGGGCTGGATTTTCGGGTTGCCATTGCCACGGCACACAACGGCGAACGATGGGTCCTGCGGATTCCCCGTCGCTCGGATGTCATGCCCCGAGCCACTACTGAGGGGCGACTCTTACAACGTGTTGCTCCGTTACTGGATGTAGCAGTCCCCGACTGGCGTATTCAAAGTTCAGCGTTAATTGCCTACCCGCTTTTGCCCGGGGAGCCTGGCTTATCAGTCGGCCTCGACGGCTCATTAGATTGGCACGTGGATGTTGAGGACCCGATATACACGCATTCGTTGGGTGAATTCTTAGCGCAGTTGCATTCGATCGACCGCCAGCAGGTTGCCGACACCGGTATTGACATCCGGACACCAGATGAGGTGCGACAGGCCATTGCCGACGACATCACTCAAGTATCGTCAGAGTTTCAGGTCGCTGCCAGCTTGCTAGATCGATGGAACACTTGGTTAGCCGATGACGGATTCTGGCCGACAACTTCGGTCCTCACCCACGGCGAGGTGTACCCGGGACATCTGCTGCTCACCAATCAACAAATCGTCGGTGTCTTGGACTGGACGACTGCCGCGATCGGTGATCCTGCACAGGATTTCGCGTTTCATCGTGTCTTGATGTCCGACAAAGCATTTGCGGCAACCGTTCAACAGTACATAGAATACGGTGGCAACGTTGGACCGAAATTCGCTGAGCACTGCACCGAGCTCTACTCCATTTCACCGATCAACTACGGTATCTATGCTCTGACAACTGGAGATCCGGCACATGTCCGTGCCGCAGCCGCCGCGCTCAATCCGGAAGCATGAAGCCGTCGTCAGGCCAATCATTTTTCAACCGAGTTCACACGAGCTATCCGATGTGTTCACAAGAGTAGTCGTGCTGTTATGAAATGCGGTTGTATATTCGCAGTGCGATGGGGGCAAAGATCACCGTGATCAGCACTGATACCCCGATCACAATCACGATGCTTTGGAAGTTAGCCACACCGTTCATGAGGTCTCGCAGCGTATCGACGAGCTGACTGACCGGATTCGCATTGACAAATACCTGCAGCCAGTCAGGCATCGTTTCCGGCGGTGCAAAAACCGAGCTGATGAATGTCAGCGGGAACAGGATCAACACGGAGACACCTTGGACCGCGCTGGGCGTTCGCACCTTGAGCCCGATGACCAACCACATCCAACTCAACGCAAAACAAAACATGAATAACACAGCAACGGCTGCTACGACACCAAGCACTCCACCTGGTGCCCGGTAACCCATGAGCAGTCCAACGGCTAACGTCAGTGTGGTGGCGATGCCATACCGCAGGGAGTCCGCAAGCAATGCTCCAACCAAGTGAGCTGGCCGCCAGACCGGTTGGGTACGATACCGATCAAAGACGCCCTTTTCAATATCAGTATTGATCGTCATCGCGGTGTAGATCGTCAGAAAGATCACCGTCTGCGTCAGGATCCCGGGTAACGCAAATTGGAGATAATCTTCGGGCGTGCCGCTGATGGCACCACCAAATACGTATGTAAACATCAGGACGAACAACACCGGGTACAACACGGCATCGAGTAATTGCTCGGGCACATGGCGGATTTTGAGCAGGGATCGCCGAGTATAGGTCAGCACAGCTAACCCAGGTCCGATAAGACGCACCGATCCAGCAGTTTCCAATGCGTCTTCCAGGCGAACAGCAAACTGTTCGTCACTACGATTGTTAACCGTCATCGTGTTGCTCCTGTGGGGTAGAACGCGGAGTGGTCAGTGCCAAAAAGACCTCATTCAGGCTGGGTTGACCAAGTGAAAACTCCGTCAGTTGTATACCTTGGTGTTGCAGTTCGGCGATCATCGGCGCGGCCTTGGCAATGTCACTTAGCCGCAGACTCACCGTGAAGCCGTCGCTACTGAGTTCAGCAGATTCTTCGGATCGTGCATTGAGCAGCGTGACCGCAGTGCCTCCCTGGTCAGGGCTGGCTAACCGGATGTGCAACATTCCGGACCCAACGATGGCTTTGAGTTCACCGGGCGTACCTTCTGCCACAATCCGGCCGGCGTCCAAGACGGTAACCCGGTCTGCCAGTTGATCGGCTTCATCGAGATATTGTGTGGTGAGCAAGACTGTCGTTCCGGCGTCCACGAGGGTACGTACAGCGTTCCACACATCGTTTCGGCTGCGCGGATCCAAGCCCGTCGTTGGTTCATCAAGGAATAGCAGATCTGGTCGGACCAACAGCGACGCAGCAATATCGAGACGACGTCGCATGCCACCAGAGTATTTTCGAACCTGGCGCGCGGCAGCATCCAGCAAACCAAACGCGGCCAACAGCGACTCCGCCCGCGATTTTGCGCTGCGTCCTCGATACCCCCGTAATCTGGCCAGCAGTGCGAGATTCTCCACCCCGGTCAGATCTTCATCGAGCGAAGCGAATTGGCCGGTCAATGCGATCCGCTCACGGACTTGTGCAGGATGGGTGACAACGTCATAGCCAAGAACCCGGGCATACCCGCTGCTGGGTCGCAACAGCGTTGTCAGGATTCGCATGATGGTGGTTTTTCCGGCACCGTTGGGGCCTAGCACAGCGTGAACGCCACCCGTGGCGATGTGGAGATTAACGTTGTCCACAGCTGCTTGGGTGCCGAAGTGTTGCGTGAGATTTTGCGTTTCAACGGCCGGCTGGTGGCGGTGTATTTGTGGGCTCGTCATATTCACACTTTCGTGGGACCCAACTGTGGGTCGTGACAGGTCCTGAAGTCGAAGGTCAAGGTTGACGGTGTCGAAGCGATCAACCCTGTAGGTTGCGCAGGAACCCTTGAGTGAGCGGCTTCCTGTGCATGCTCAGAATTTTACGCTTGCCCAAAACATCCAACAAGACAGCAACAGTGACAACTGACGTGATCACTGGTATCACAGAAGGCATGATCAAACCGATAAATATCTCTGCCATTGAAGCTGCAACGAATCGCCCTTGGCAACAATGGGTACAACTTCTTGAAGAGGCCGGTGCCGGGCAAATGAATCACTCCCAGATTGCTGTGCTAGCACTTGAGCTGATGCCTGCTGATGTGAAACAGAAAGAATGGTGGGCCCAAGGCACGGCAGTTGCTTTTGAACAACATGCCGGACTGCGCGTACCGGGACAGACGAGCACCGGTGACTTCCAGCTCTCCACTTCACGCACCGTTGCAGGTAATAAAGATCAGGTGCTGGAGACGTGGTTAGA
>NZ_DYXC01000112.1 GCF_020742345.1 Enteractinococcus helveticum
GTCCGTCGAGGAGGTATTGGAAACACTCTCGCAGTGTTCAACACCCGGGTGGTCGACGTGGCAGATACTCACACCCGAACAGCGCAAGCAGGCGCTGGCGGAATGTGTTGATCTTGGACACGACAGCTAGATAGCTTGTTGAACGCAGCTATCTCAAATATCCGGCACTTGACGACGGCCGATCAGCTATGTGAATGCGACTCTTCGCGAGATAGCACCTGGTATGCGCCGACATGTTGTAGTCACCACTGCCGAATGAATGGGCAACCTGGGCCCTGCCATAGGATGGGGCTATGTGGATACGTGGCAGGCCCAAGCGCCAAACTAATAATGCCGAGCAGCGCACGCGGCTCAACCGTGTTGTGCGCTCGGTTCTTGGATTCTTTGCGGCACCGCGGATTGATATGCGTGAAGATTATGAAAAAGTGCGCAGATTCCAACGACACCTTGCCGCACCCCGTGTGACAACCAACCGGGCCGTCGACCACGAAGTGCCTTCCGAATCGGGAACGCACCACATCCCGGTCAGAGTATTTCACCCCAAAGAACAAACCCGAGACGAGGTGCTGGTCTTTTTTCACGGCGGCGGTTGGGTCATCGGAGATATTGAAAGCTACACCCCAACCTGTATCAACATGGCCGATCTGACCGGCGCCGTCGTCGTCGCCGTCGACTACCGGCTTGCCCCTGAATACCCGTTTCCGGCCGGGCTTGAAGACTGCTATCAAATCCTGCGCAGATTATTAGATGACCCCAACCCGGTGGGCATTGCGGATGCCGACAAGATCGTACTGATCGGTGACTCAGCCGGAGCCAACCTGGCGGCGGTCGTGTCACTGCGCTTGCACCAGGACGGCCACCGAGGTGTGGCCCGTCAGATCCTGTTGTACCCGGTCACATATTGGGACCATGATCCGCACACCTCACCGTTCGACTCGGTACGTGAACACGGCGCGGGCCTGCGGCTGACCAACGCCGAAGTCCAAGCGTATTTTGACCTGTATGTTCCCGACCCCGCCGGCCGAAAAACATGGGAGGTGGCGCCCCTGATGGCACAGGATCTGACCAACCAGCCCCGTACCCTGGTCATCACAGCAGAATTAGACTTACTACGAGACGAGGGCGAAGCCTATGGGCAAGCATTACGCGCGGCCGGAAACAGCGTGCATATTCACCGGGTCAACGGTGCCCTGCACGGGTTTATTGCCCTGCCCAGACTCTCTCGAGCGTTGCGGGAGGCCTACGAAGTGGTCACCGCATTCTTGGATGATGCCGACCAATTACAGGACCCGGCATGACACGACGCAAATGGGTGCGACTCGATAACGCTTCGAATATTTTCCTGGCGGCACGCAGTGAAACCGACACCAAGGTCTTCCGACTCAGTGCTGAACTGGATCATGAGGTGGATCCTGAACAGTTACAAGCCGCACTTGATATAACGTACGACCGCTATACGCTGTACCACGCGGTGCTACGCCGCGCCATCTTTTGGTACTACTTACAAGACAGTGATCTGCGCCCAACCGTGACCCCGGATGAGCAACCGACGTGCGCCCCCATCTATGACGCCGACCGCGCGGGACTGTTATTTCGGGTCATATATCACCAGCAACGCGTCATCTTAGAAGTCTTCCACGCGCTGTCCGATGGCACCGGAGCGCTGTGGTTTCTCACGGATCTAGTCAGCCAATACATCCGGTTACGCTACCCGGACCGCCCCGCACGTACTGACGCTTCAACAGCTCAGCTCATTGCGCAACCTGGTGCTGCCGATGAGAATATCGCAGCACGAGACCTGTCCGTTGACAGCTTCGCCCAGTATTTCCGACGACGCAGCCTATCCGATGACCAGGTCACAGACATCGAAAGCGACGCAACCCTGACCACAACCACCAAGGTCTTCCAAGTCACCGGAACTCGCACACCCGACTACCGCACACGAGCCGTGGAGTTGACCGCATCCGCCAACGATGTGCTCACCTTGGCAAAAGCCGAAGGCGTGTCGATGACCATGTATCTCACCGCCCTGTTTTTTGAAGCAATCCGCCGTTCCACCGGTGGTCTCGGCAGGTCCCGCACGCTGGCGGCAACGATCCCCGTCAACCTACGCCAGTTCTTCCCATCGGTGTCGCCCCGAAACTTTTTTGCCACCGTGCGAGTCGAACACACCTACGGCCAAGGCCCCGACGATATTGCCTCAGTCGGCAGACAACTGGAACAACAATTTCGCCCGAAAGCCTCCCCGGAAGCACTGGGGAAAAAACTGCGCCGACTCACCCGGGCCGAACGCTCGCCGGTCTTACGCATCGTGCCCCGCCCCCTGAAAGACGTCATCTTGCGTGGCCTGAACTGGGCTAATAATCGCGGGCTGACCGTTTCAGTTTCTAATCTAGGACGCGTGACCCTGCCCGAAACCATTGATCCGCACGTGGGAGCCATGAGCTTTCACGTCTCAGCCGTGCGCCCACAGATGTGCGTGATGTCGCACGCCGGACTCTTGACCATCAGCTTCACCTCACCATTTATCGAAACTGATCACATCAGAGAATTCGCGCGCTACCTGACCGGCCAGGGCATTGCGGTCACAGTTGCTGCAACCCGGGTCACCGAAGCAGAACTTGCTCAGGAATAAGACTATGAAACGATGCTCCCAGTGCTCAGTGGAAATCGCAGGCGACTGGCAGAACTGCCCGCTGTGCGCCGAACCTACCCGAGGTCATGCTTCACCAAGTCCGTTTCCAAGCATTGGGCTGAACTTCTCACGACGCCACGTCTTTCGGTTGTTGTTTTTTGGTTCCTTAGCGATCATCATCGGGTCCTTTGCCGTTCAACTGTTGCTGGGCCGCGGCCCAGCTGAATTCGGTGCGGTGCGTTCCGTATGGCTCGGCGTGGTCACCATGTGGCTGGTAGCGGTCATGGCGGTGCGCAAACGTCGCAACGTCGCCAAAAGCATTGTGTACCTGGTGCTGATCGTTGGACTGGTGTGTCTCTACTGGGACTATCTCAACGGCTGGCAAGGATGGTCGTTGAACTATGCCATCCCCATTGTGTGTGGCTCCTCAATCATAGCGCTGCTGATCACCGTGAGAGCCATGCGAATGGAGGTAGGCAACTACATTATTTACAGCGGCATCACCATCCTGCTGGGCCTGTTGCCCATCGCGTTTTTAGTTTTTGGGTGGGTCACCACCACCCTGCCCTCGGCCATTTGTGTGGCCGTGAGCGTGCTCGCACTGGTCGTCATCCAGGTCTACCGTGGCGCTGAAGTCCGGCACGAACTTGCCAAACGCCTACACGTATAAGCCGCACAGCGCTAGACTTTGAGACAGCAACCGCGTCTGGCATTTCGGCACGCGGGTCCCGCACCAGGAGGTTCACCTCATGGGAACGCTGAGTTATACCGTTACGATGTCGTTGGACGGCTATATTGCCGATACCAAAGGTGACTTCCAATGGGCCACCCCGAGTCCTGAAATCTTTGACGTCCACCTGCAACGCATGAGCGAAGTTTCCACAGAAATCATGGGGCGTAAGACCTACGAACTCATGCAGTTCTGGGATACCCACCCCGATTCCGACCAGGCCACGCCAGCCGAAAAAGTTTTTGGCCGTCTATGGCAGCACATCAATAAAATCGTTGTATCATCCACCTTGAGCCCAGCAGATATGGTCGCTGACGACGACGAACTCGTACCCCACCTGGACGTTGAACGGATCCGGCGCATCGGCCAAGACGCTGATGGGGTGGTGGAGATCTTTGGCCCAACCACTGCCGCAGACGCGATCCGTGCCGGACTCATTGAGCGCTTTGAATTCTTTATTGTGCCGATCATCATTGGAGGCGGCCTCAAAGCCCTGCCCGATGGGGTGAAACTGGACCTTGAGCTTGTCAAACAGCGTATTTTCGACAACGGCACTGTCTATCTGCAGTACAAATATCCCTAACATTTTTGTAGCGTTTTCAAATATTGGTTAGTTAAAGGTGGAACCTTGAAGGTTTTGTCGGTACGATTTGACGGTGTTTTCCACGCCTCACAGGCTGTGGCGAACTGTTTTTTGTCCGAACAAGACCTAAGGAAGTGTTCTTATGGATGGCTCGTTCCTGTCAGAATGGGCGCCAATTATCATCGGGCTGGTAGTTGTAGTCCTGATTATCATTTGGGGGATCGCCGTCTATAATCGGCTCGTCTCGGCCCGGAACTCTTCGAAAGAAGCACTCCAAGGCATTGACGTTGCTCTGGAAACGCGCTTTGACCAAATTAAAGCTCAAGCTGATGCAGCTTCCGGCGCCGTTCAGAAGGAAGTCGACCTGATTCTTACCTCGACCTCCCTACGTACCGGGCGAAGCATTCGTGATCTTGAAGTCGATGAAAAAGCCCAGCTGAATGCATCACTGCAAGACGCTGAGCAACTCCTGCTTCGACACATGCCCGCGGGTCCGGGTGCAAACGTATCTTTTGAAAACTATCCAGAAATGCAAACTCGGCACAACGTTGAATTACTGCAGCGCACTATTAATGAGGTTGAAGAACGCTTACAAGCAGTGCGTCGTGTGTACAACCGGGCTGCTACTGATTACAACACGAAGCGTCAAGTTTTCCCGACCGTACTCATTGCAGGCATCCTCGGATTTCGCGAACATAAATTATTCGAGCTCACTGATGAACGCAAACGCCAGCAATACGACTTGGAAGGATTTCTTGATTCATGAGCTCTCATCCTAAAATTTCCGTTCCGTCTTTTGACTCTGTATGGTCAGAAGTTAAGAAATCATCGACAAAAATCACCAATGATACTTCCTGGTTGACGACGTGGAACGCCAAATCCATTGGGTTGTTTATTCCGGTGATTATTGGCCTGGGACTTGTTGTGCTGTCAATGCTGTTCTTTTTCATTGACTACGCAGTATTTGGTTTGTTGACCCTGGTGGTGGCAATACTTTGTATAGCGCCTCCGGTTGTCTACGCGATAAACCAGATGGGTAAAGCCTCTGGAAAATACTCTCAAACTGTCGTTGCTCCGATGATTGAAGCTCTGATCGGTCAGCTGAGCGCACGTACCGTGACCGG
>NZ_DYXC01000113.1 GCF_020742345.1 Enteractinococcus helveticum
GCAGCAGCGAACCAGAACCAACGGCCGGGTCATACACCTTGTTCACACTGGTCTTGCCGACCACAGTGATGCGAGCGAGAAGCTCAGAGACTTCCTGCGGGGTGTAGTACTCGCCACCGGACTTACCGGCAGACGACGCATACATACCCATGAGGTATTCATAGGCATCACCGAAAAGGTCGATGGTGTTGTCTTCAAAGTCGCCGAGCGGAAGGTCGCCGATCGCCTCCAGGAGTTTGACCAGCGTCGCATTGCGCTTGGCTACGGTGTTCCCGAGACGATTACTGTTGACGTCGAGGTCATCAAACAGTCCCTTCAGGTCATCCTCACTGTCCGTCCCGACAGCCGAGCCTTCAATGTCCTTGAAGATTGTCTCGAGCGTCTCGTTGAGGTTTTCATTGTTCTTTGCCTCAGAGCGCACGTTCGCAAAGAGCTCCGAAGGCAGAATGAAGAAGCCCTTTTCCGCGACGGTGGTCTCGCGGCCAAACTCCGCCTGCTCATCAGGAAGCTTGGCGTAGTCGAAGTCTGAAGCCCCGGCAGCGCGCTCCTGTCGGTTGAGGTACTCGGTGAGGTTCTCAGAGATAAATCGGTAGAACAGCATCCCTAGGACGTAGGACTTGAAGTCCCATCCGTCCACGCTGCCACGCAGGTCGTTGGCTATCCGCCAGATTGTCTTATGCAGTTCGGCGCGCTGCGCTTCTTTCACTTTGAGAATCACTTTCTACTATCTTCTGCACCCACCAGGGCACCTTAATTTTTGTCGAACCACGGACGAGGCCCGGATCCTTCCGTCTCGAACTTCGCACTGTAGCTTGCTCGACGAACATGCAACGGGCTGCAGCAGAGGGGGTGATGGGCCTTTACTGAGGAGCTATCTGCTCCATATTATTCCATTAGCTGGGGTTTAAATGAAAACACGCCAAGGTTTTGACGCCCCGTATCGAGGCACATCCGTTCGAAGATCTCGTCAGTGGTCCGATACCCGCCTGCACCACTCGTACCTACCCCAGGGGGCAGCCCTGTTGGGCAATGCTTCGTAGCATCGTCATCATGAACAATCATGAGGACCGCGATCCCAATCTTGATGGATATGTGGCTCTACGCGATTTAAAGTGCGTTGATCTTCCCCTGCAGCCCCCAAAATTGGCGGCTACCTTTTCGAGGATTAACCCACGTAGAAGTCTTCCTCTTTTTTCACTCCATTCTCAACCCACTGAATACGCAAAATTTTCTCCCCAACGCCCATCATGTATGCGACATCCAGGCGACGAGTTTGCTGAGCATGAATTTTCGTGGGTTCCCCAGAGGTGATGACGGTCATAGTGGGATTCACACCTGCGGAAGCGAATACAACATCTTCGGCAATTCGGTCCCCGGTATTTGAAATCTCTAACCAATAGTTGGTGCGATACTTCGGCTTGCCATTCTTATCGGCCCCCTGGAGTTCTCGCTCCTGCTTGGGCTGTACCAAGAACTGCACACCATTAGGTGCCATCTCACTTTGTGAAATATCAACGGCCAGGTGAGGGATGTCGTGTTCAATTGCCTTCCAGACTTCATGCTCAAGCTGACTAGGGTTACTGAACTCCCCGAGAAGAGCCCGCTTGCTCATCTCGCTTCTGAATTGACGAAGACCCTCTAGCTGCGAGACATCAACATCATTAGGCAGCGAAGCACTGGAAAAATAGAGGTGAACAGGTTTTCCCTGTTCAATTGCGCGCTCGATCTCTTCTGCAGTTCCTGACACTGCACCAGGAGTAGGAGAACCCAATCGGCTACCAAAAAGAGCAAAAATTATGTCAGACTCGTCAACGCCCTGCGAGTTGATAAGCGATTGGGGATGTCCTCCCGACACAGGAACAGACGAGGTTTCCCACCGCCATGGGAGGAGGGCAATCTGCTTATTCTCCGAATTAGCGTTGTTCCAGCCATGGATTGCATTCTCTACGGCATCACGAGCCTCGAGCGTGTCAGATGGTGAGGCGATCATCACACGTAGAACGGTTGCAGGATATGCCATACAGCTAGGCTACCCGGCAAGTGAACACGGCCACTAAAACCAGAAAACCAGCATACGAGTATCTGCAAGATTCATAAGCTCCGAATACTAAGTTCTCGGGGGCTCGGCGTCCATTTACCAGAACTCCCCCCTACAAGTCCCCGCCTACACAATCTGCACCCACCATCTCAGGAAAACAAGAAAAACCGGAGGTCACACCCTCTTTCGAGTTTGTGACCTCCGGTCGTTGCGGTTCGAGAACCGCACTCCCACTGCAGGAAGCGGATTTTTTTATGCGACGAATGGATAGAGCTTACTCCGCGGCAATGTGCGGGAGTTGGAATCCTGCCTGCAACGCGACGTTGTAGATGATGACGCCTAGAGCTAGGACACCACCCAACGTGAGAATCGTATCGAGGGAGGTACCAATAGGATCACCGTTTTGGAAATCTTGTCGCACGGAGCTCTTCGCTAGGCCCCAGCTGGATTCAGCGATCTTATCGGAGGTATCTTCCGAGCTATGGCTGCGAATAGCGTCGGAAGATTTATTTGCGGCACTGATTGAGCTAGTCGGTTCTTTTAATAACGTTCCGCTGACTGGAGATTCAAGTTGCCACTTGAGGAAATCTTTGCGGATTTGGCTATCGATACCTGAAGATCCTTTGCCCAGATCTTGTGCGGATGCGACACCGGTAGATAAAGACAGGGCGGTTACAATCGCCAGAGCAGCGGCAGAAATGCGCTTCATAGTTTTCTTCCTTTTCGCAGCTATAGAGCCGAGTTGATTTAAGCGTGGGTATGGGTTGTGGGAAGCCCATACCCACGTAATCAGCAGCGTGGG
>NZ_DYXC01000114.1 GCF_020742345.1 Enteractinococcus helveticum
ATTCGGTCGCCTGGGTGAGTTCACTGCCATCGGCCGGAGTGCTTTGCACAAGTTCAGGTTGGTCTTGTCGCAGCCCGGCAAAGGAGGCTTGATCCAGTGCAGCAACCTGCTGGGCATCCAGGACCTCACTGAATAATCTGGCATCGTCAACCTTGACGGACGCGTGCTGGCCAGGGCGATGATTCGGGCCACTATCGGCACCGATCACCATGTTGTGGGCAGTATCGTTGGGCGGAATAGTCATTGGCCCGCCGGCAACCGCCTCAGCTGCCAGTTCACCGTCTAAATAGAATTTCACCGTCTCGCCGTCATAGACACCGGCCGCGTGATACCAGCGGTTCAGGTCAATATCAGCCCAGGCAAAGGTGTACCCGCCATCGGCGTGCAGCATGAACGCTGCCCGACCGTCTTTGACCACCATGGCCCATCCGCCGGCTTCTTTATTGCCGCAGAAGGTATCTTCGTCAGTGGTTGCAGCAGTTGCCATGAAGCCGCACTCCACGCTGAACCCATCTTGCATGGTGTCATAATCATCTGCGGTCATTGGGTAGGAGAACGCATCATCGCCATCAAAATCGGCGGTCACACGGTTCAGGGCAGGATCATCAGCAATTTTTGGTTCCCCGAAGACTTCGACACTACGGCCCTGTGCGGTATCGGTGGCGCTACCATCTTCAAAGGAGACGTCCAACAGATCAGCTTCAGGAACATCTTGGGTGATTTGTGTGGCGTGCACAACAGAACCATCGGTGGCCGCAAAGGCAGCAGGAGGTGGAGCAGTCACCAGCAGGCCGGCAGTCAATGGCAAAATAACCGCCAGGGGCAGTTTTCGACGAAGCACAGTTGGACCATTTGAGGTGGTTAAGCGGTGAGGCATAGGGGTAGTTTTCCTTGCGATAAAAAACGGACTGACTTCGGTCTTCATAGAAGCCAACAACCCGTCACCCAACCATGAGTAAGCAAAAACTCCGTAACGAATAATGAAACTTTCAACCCCAACGGCATGAACGTCCAGTACCCAACACGCCATTGGGCTGCCAGGAAGCTGTTGAGTATTCTGGCGCACACCTCATGTTCAGAATGTGTTCGACAGAGCCGGGGCGCACCCTGATCTGGGGTTTCTTTACGATACACGTCAGCCTCGAACCATCGGGTGGTTCGAGGCTGACGGTGGATAATGCCTTAGAGTGCTCGCGTATTACCTAGTTGGCTGTACGACGACGCACATACAGGAGCGCTCCTCCTGCGGCCACCAGGAGAATACCGCCAATGGCCAGTACTCCCGCAGTGGACCCGGTATCCGAGAGTTGCTCATCAGAAACTTCTTGTACCGGGGTTTCTTCTTGTTCTTCTTCTACTGGTTTATCCGTTTCAGTAGGATCTACCGTTTCCGTCGGGGTCGGCGGTGGTGTCTGCGTTGGCCCCGAGGTCTCCGTTGGCCCCGATGTCTCCGTTGGATCCGGTGTCTGCGTTGGATCCGGTGTCTGTGTAGGTTCCGGTGTTTCAGTTGGCTCAACGACTTCTTCTTCAGCAACGGTGATAGTCACGGTGCCTTCAGCGCTATTTTCTGCACCATCGTTGGCAATATAGGTAAAGGAAGTCGTTCCAGAGAAACCATCCTCGGGAGTGAATGTAACGATTTCCCCATCAATGTCGAGTTCACCTGCAAGGTCGTCAGTATTGACTACCTCAAAAGTCAGGTCGTCGCCATCTGCATCAGAGCCCACCAGAGTGACATCCACCGGAGTATTAAATTCCGTTTCAATATCCAGATCGTCTACCACAGGCGGGGTGTTTTGTGCTTCACCAACAACAATGGACACGGTTGCAGTGTTGCTATCGGCGTGGCCATCGTTAGCTACGAACTCGAAGGACGTTGAACCTTCAAAACCTTCATCAGGGGTAAAGACCCAGTTTGCACCTTCACCTTCGAGGGTCCCTGCAAGATCATCCGTATTCACGGTATAGGTCAGTTCATCGTCGTTTTCATCGGTGGCGGCCAAAATAATGTCCAGCGGCTCGTCAACACCGGTCTCAAGCTGCTGGTCCTCAGCTACCGGCGGGACGTTAATCGGCGATGAGAAGCTGCCGGCTTCGATCATCACCGCAGAATCAAAAATCCGGTCGTTAACATCAGCAATAGCTAGTTTCAAGGTGTTGACTTCACCAGCGTTGACGTCAGCTTCAAAACCCAGCACGGTGGTCATGCCATCCAAGCCGGTATTGTATGGAGAATCTTCTCCCATCACATTGTCATTGTCGCGGAAATATTGCGAGTTTCGCTCAGCATTGATGTTGTTAATCGAAACAAACGTCTCGGTACCATCATCTTCGGTAATGGTGGCTTGATTCTCCCCATTGACAAAGAATGCAAAGACATCATTGTATTCTGAACCAACGAATTCAGGGTATTCTTCAGACCCGAATACATAGTTAAAGGTGACCGACTCATTTTCTGGGATGAAGTCAATTTCCAGCACAGCAGCATCATATGTTTGTGTCCCGACTAACTCTTCGAGGTCGCTGTCTCCCTCAGCACCTAAGATGAAACTTGTGCCGGACGCATCATTTGGACCGTAAAGCACGGCCTTTCGAAGGATTTCTCCGGTCTCAGAGTAATCGTTGTCGGCATAGCCTGTGGACAGGACAACACCCGTCTCAATACCAATAGCATCTGCGAATCCGGCGAATGTGCCAGAGGCCTCATCAGCACCGGTGTAGGTGACATTTTCGACGACGATGTTCTCACCTACCAGCGACTGTGCCAGCACATCGGCACTCAGCTCGGTCAGGTCTTCGACTTGTTGACCATTATCCGCATACGCGGGAACTACACTTCCTACTGCGATCAGTGAACCGACCGCGCCCACCGTGAGTACAGGGCGTAACTTCATAAATATTTCCTGAGATGTTGATGAGAGTGGACTTGCAGTCCAATATATCTATCAAGTCACGTTGCTAGATATATTGGAACATACAAGTATCTGAGCATATGAAATTCGGACTTCAGGATCAAAATGAAGTGCAACACACAACAGCATTTCCACTGAATCCCAGGGTATTTCCAGGAATAGTGCCACAGAAGCCCAGCTCAGGCACAGCTTCCGGATAAAGACAAGTTGTGTAACACTGTTGAACAAGAACCGGTGTCCGCCCACCCTGGCATCCTTCAACCTTCACACGAAAGCTCAGGACCGCCCTCAGATACTTTCGGATCACCCAAGTCGATCGCTGCGAGCCCAGAGCCAAACTAGGATCGCATGCAACGCTTCCCAGATAACGCGAGAATGACGGCGAGTGGAAGAATTCTCCGTACCCGGGTCGTGGATGCGTGTCGGTAGACAGTT